>DALH01000025.1 GCA_002499405.1 Candidatus Micrarchaeota archaeon UBA95
GAATCTAAACGCTTTTATACCCGAAACGCCCCTTCTTTAACTACTCATAGGTGGTATTGAATGGGGCGTTTTGTCGCGTTATTGTTGGTGGCGCTTGTTGCAATCGTTGCAAGCGTGAGCGCCGAATCCGTTATTTCGCTGGTTCCAGGCGTTACTGAGGTGGATGCGTGCATATGCGACGCCCAGCCCGTGCCGTTTACGGCTCAGGTGACCGAGTCCGCGCATTATTCTTTTGTCAAGTCCGGCGACGATTACGGGGCCATCAGCATGCCGATTGCGCCGCCCGTATGGGATTTCCCGGAAAGCGTAAAGGACTTTTCCTCGTTCGTCACACCGAGTTGCTTCATTTCCGTGGGCAACTACAACTTGAAGGTTACGGCTAACGGGCCTTCAACGGATTACTTTGACTTGCTCGTTCACGTGACGCCTTGCCTGAGCTTGGAGGATTTGAATCCCAGCAAGGGCCTGTGTTTCGGGCAGACAAAGACCTACCAGATAAAGTTGAAGAACAAGTCGCGCACCGCGGACAAGAATTACACCATTTTCCTGTCGGGTTCGGCGGCTCCCGCAGTGAACGCGCCCGTGCAGGTGTTCGTTCCCTCCGAAGGAGAAACAATCACGGAATTCTCCCTGGACTCAAGCGTCCTCGACGTCGGCGAACACGACTTGGTGATTCGCGCGGTGGCGATTTACGCGGTCACGGGCCAGCCCACGGAGGATGAAGCCGAGTTGGAAATGAATTTCCAGATTAACGATTGCCAGAACCTCGTCATTGATGCGCCGGACGAATTGGACAAGTGTTTTGAGGATTCCTTGAGCGTGCCCGTGAAGTTCACGAACAACGGTCCGGTCAAGGAGGAACTCTCGCTTTCCACGGATTCGGTGAAGGCGTCGTTGTCCGAGTCGTCCCTTGAATTGTTGCCCGGGGTGACCAAAGAGGTTACGCTTACTTTGTCCAAGGAATTCGCCGCCGAAAGCGTTGCGTTGTTCGCGGACAACTCGCTGGGTTCGCGCTCCAAGAAAATAATTGGCGTGAACTCCAAGGATTGTTACTCCATTCTGGTTGACGGTCCCATCAACGAGTCGGCTTGCTCGGATTGGAGGAGTACTTTCAAGGTTACGGTGACCAACGAAGGCGAGGCGGACAAGTTTACGGCGAAGGTCAAGATGCCTTTCTCGCAGTTGTCCGAAACGGGTTTCGCCTTGAAAGCCAGCGAAACCAAGGAGCTGGAGTTAAGCGTTTCACCGGGGCTTGACGACGGCGAATACCAGCCCGTAATCACGGTTTCCTCGTCCAAGTCAACAGCCGAGTTCACGGGAACCATTAATTTCAAGCGTTGTTACCGCGTGCGTCTGGCCGCAGAGCCCTACTTTGTTTGCCAGTGCCAGGACAAGGCGTTCCCAGTGGACATTTTGAACGTCGGGTCGCATCCCGACGAGTACGAAGTGGGTTTGACGAGCGGGCCTGACTGGCTGTTGTTTGACAACGCGTCAGTCAAGGTTTCGGGTTATTCCCGCGTTACGGTCAACCCGCACGTGTTCACGTGCGCGCCCGAACCCGGAGAGTACAATGCAATCCTCAACGTCATTTCCACCACGCAAAACAATTCAGAGCGCTCCAGCAAGGTGTGCATCAACTTTACCATGCTTTCCAAGGCGGATTGCTATACGGCTTTGATTGAGGCGAACGACGGAGAGTTCGTGGAGTGCAAGTCGTCCCTCATCGCGTTCAACGTCACGAATGCGGGCCCCGTGGACAACGCGTTTTCGTTGAAGGTGGAGGGACCCAAGTGGGTGACGGTCAACCCCGAAGTATTGTCGCTTAAGCCCCACGAGGTCGGCCAGTCCTACCTCGTGATTTCGCCGCCCCTGAACACGGTGGGCAACGAGTACGAAGTAATGATACGCGTGATTTCAAAGGGCGTTGCAACCGAGAAGAAGATTATTGTCAGCGTGGGCGCCGTGGGCTCCAAGGAGGAATCCCTGGAGTGGTATGCCCAGATAATGCACGCGAACGGATTGCTCAACGTGAGCGGACCGGGAGGCGCGATTGCCTTGGTTCTTTCGCCCGACGGAAACGTTTCCCAGTACGTGCTGGAACCAGGCTTCGTGCTATTGCAAGCCGAGCCGGGTGAGTGGCTGGTCAGCGTGGAATACGCCGGCGAAACCCAGACGCTGTCCTACACGGTTGAAGGCGCGAAACCGCAGACGGGCATGTTCACCGCGTCCGACGGGTTGTTGTACGCGGGGGTCATAATCCTTTTCGCGGTCCTCGCGGTCGTGGCTTACTCCAAAACCCGCAAGTAATTCTTTTTATTACTCCCCCTTCTTTTCTTTTTCGTGGAAAACAACACGGTTACCGTGATAACGCGCGACCGCGCCGGACTCTTATCCGAGATAGCCAGCCTGCTCGCCGAAAAAGGCGTGAATATTGACTCCATCTCGCTTAACATCAAGGCGCGCAACGCGGTCATACAAATAACTACTTCTTCCTTGAGGCGCGCGAAAACGGTTTTGCGCGCCAAGGGATTCAAGCCTTTGGACGCCAACGTGCTGGTGGTAACCGTCAAGGACAAGGCGGGCGAGCTCGCGCGCCTCTCCGCGCGGTTGGAGGACAGCGGCGTGCGCATAAAGCGGCTGCACCTGGTTTCCAAGAGCGGGGGGCAGGCGGTGATGGCTTTTGAGACCTCGGATAATGCTCGCGCCCGCCGCTTGTTGAAGTAACTCTTTTTAGCGGTTGCCATCAATAATATACCCGTCATGGATTTGGGCAAGGGCATCCGTTCCGCTCTCTCGCGCATCACGGGCGCGAAACTGGTGGACGAGAAAGCCGTGGACGAGTTGTGCAAGGACTTGCAGCGCGCCCTTATCACGAACGACGTTAACGTGCGCCTCGTGTTCGACTTGACCAAGCGCATCAAAGAGCGCGCCCTGCAGGAGAAACAGTTGCCGGGCCTTTCCTTGAGGGAGCACGTGGTGCGCGTGGTTTACGACGAGTTGGAGCGCGTTATGGGTGCGAAGTGCTTTGAGCCGCGCCTCGGAAAACAACGCGTCATGTTTTGCGGCCTCTTCGGCCAAGGGAAAACCACGTCAATAGGCAAGATAGCGAAGTATTACCAGGACCGGGGCCTGTCGGCGGGCGTGATAGCGGGCGACGTGCACCGGCCCGCGGCTTTTGAACAATTACAACAACTCGCGGAAAAGGTCGGCGCCAAGTTTTATGGGGAGCGTGGAAACAAGGACGTCAACGAAATAATAGTGAACGGATTGAAGGAGTTGAAGGCGGACGTGGTCCTCCTTGACTCGGCGGGGCGAAGCGCGTTTGACGGCGAACTCGTGAAGGAGTTGAAGGAAGCGCACCGGGCCTTCAAGCCGGATGAAACGTTTCTAGTTGTCAGCGCAGACCTGGGCCAGGTCGCGGGCAAGCAGGCGCAGGCATTCGGGGAAGCCGTGCCGCTGACGGGCGTCATAATCACGAGGATGGACGGTTCGGGAAAGGGCGGCGGCGCGCTGTCCAGCGTTGCAGTGTCCGGCGCCAGAATAGCTTTCATCGGCTCCGGCGAAAAAATGGAGGACTTGGAGGCATTTGACCCCGAGGCCTTCGTGGGGTCGCTGGTGGGTTACGCGGACTTGAAGTCGTTGATTGACAAGGCGCGCGATGCCTCGGACGAGGAAGAATTGCAGAAGGTGACGGAGTCCGGCAAACTGGATTACTCGTCTTTTCTTGCGCAGATGCGGGCAATGAAGAAGATGGGTCCCATGAAGCAAATCCTTCAAATGATTGGGGTTTACGACGTGCCCGAGGAAGTTGTGGGTCAAAGCGAGGAAAAGTTGAAGCAGTTTGACGCCGCGGTCTTGTCAATGACCCCCGAGGAAAGGAGTGACCCGCAACTAATGAAGCAGTTGTCGCGCCAGCAGCGCGTGGCAAAGGGTGCGGGCTTGAAACTGGAAGAAGTAAAGGAACTCGTCAAGAATTTCGAGCGCACGAGCAAGATGATGAAGAAGTTCGGGAAGGACCGCGGCCTGATGAAGCGGCTAGGCAAGAAGTTTCCGGGCTTGACGGGGTTGAAATGAATTTCGCTTTGTTGCGGGGCGTCATAGCCGTTGGGGGCACGGCGTTACTCGCGTGGGAGGACTGGCGCACGAGTTTCATGGACGACCGCGTGCTTTACGCAATGATTGCGTTCGGCGCGTTCTTGAATCTGGCAACCCTGGACGCCGCCTTTGTTTTCTCGGCTTTTGCTCCGTTCACCCTTATAATGCTGGCGGGCTACTTCCTGTGGAAGGCGGGGCAATTCGGCGCGGGAGACGTTTACTTGTTCGGCGCGTTGGTGTTGTTGTTGCCTTTCCATCCATTCGGCTTTCCCTCGTTCCTTCCCTTCGCCGCGTCCGTGCTCCTCGCTGCGTCACTGTTTGCAGTGGTTTGCAGCGCGCTTGGTTATGCTGTGATGTTGCACCGGAAACTGAGGGGGGGCAAGGCCTTTGTTTTGGCGGCGTTGAGCGTAGCGGGCGTGGCCTTGTTTTACTTCGGGCTCTCGTGGCTGTCCCTGACCTTTTACGCCTTGTATTGGTCGGCCGTCTTCCTCTTCCTGTACCGCAAGGAAATAATTGATGTCAACCTGGAATGGGTTCCGTTCAAGCGTGTGGACGAGGAGGACGTGCTCGCGTTGGACCGCCTGCCCAAAAAAGTGGTCTGCAAGTTCGGTTTGGAGCGGGTTGCCACGAAGGCGCAGTTGCGGCGCCTCAAGAAGTCGGGTTTAAAGAAGTTCCCGGTTTACAAGCACTTGCCGCGCTTTGGCCCCTACGTTTTCCTCGGGTTGGTTGCCTGCCTGCTCGCGGGAGACGCCCTTGTTTTCATCGTCTCCCAACCGATTTTAATCCCCCTCCCGTAATTTTTGTGGAGATGACGACTTCAAAAAAGAGGGTGGAGGCGCTCGTTGAGCGGGTGGCCAGACGCATCACCCCCCTAGCGTCCGAGGCGGAAAAACAAAAGGTTTTCGCGCGGGAGGCCTGCGCGCGCCTGGAAGAGGAGTTGTCGGGTTACGGCGTGAAAATGCATTTCGTGGGCTCGGCGGCAAGGGACACGGGGCTGCGCGGGGACAACGACGTGGACTTGTTCGTTTCCTTTCCCCGCGTTTTGGAAGAGGATTTCATAGTGAAGGAGACGAAGCGCGCCGCGAAGAAATTGTTTGACGTGGGCTGGGTGATGCATTACGCCGAGCACCCCTACTTGAAAGCGGTGGTGGACGGGTTCGACACGGAGGTGATTCCCTGTTTCGAGCACGACGAGGACGCCCCCTTGAAGAGTGCGGTTGACCGCTCCCCCCTGCACATGCAGTACTTGGAAAAAAGGTTGTCCGCCAGGCAGAAGCGAGACGTGCGCGTGCTCAAAAAGTTTTTGAAGAATGCAGGGCTTTACGGTGCGGAACTGGCCGTGCAGGGGTTCTCGGGCTTGTTGTGCGAATACCTGGTTCTTTACTACGGTTCTTTTTACGAACTGGTCAAGGCGGCGGAGTCGTGGAGGCCACCCGTGCGAATCGATTTGGAGGGACGCTCGAACAAGGGGTTTGACGAGCCGCTCGTCGTAATCGACGCCATTGACGCGAACCGCAACGTTGCCGCCGTCCTCAGCGAAACCAATTTGCACAGGTTCATGGCTTTGAGCCAGGCGTTCATAGAGAAGCCGTCCCTAAAATTCTTTTTCCGCAAGCACGTCAAGCCAACAACGGCGCAGGCCCGCAAGGCCTTGCGCGAGCGGGGCACGTTCACGGTTGCAATGCGTTTCAAGGCGCCCCAATTAGTGGAAGATATCCTGGTGCCGCAGTTGAGGAAGAGCGAGCGGGGTTTGAGCCGCCAGTTGGAGGTTGCGGGTTTCCCGTTGCTGGCCGCCCGGTCGTTCATCCACGAGGGAAAATGCTTCATGCTGTTCGAGTTCGGCTCGGAAGAACGCCCGACCGTGCAACGAATGCGCGGGCCGTTTGCATGGGATTCCGCGTCGGTAACCCGCTTTTCCCGCGCGCACAATACTCCCTTGAAGGGGCCTTTCATTAAGGGCGAACGGGTTTTCGTTGAAGTGAAGGTGAAGGAACGGAACGCCTTGCGCTTCCTGAAAAAGCTTTCAAAGAACACCGACGTTTACGCTTCAGGCTCCTACCTGGAACCCGGCTTGAGGCGCGCGAAATTCCTTTCGGGAATGGAACTCGTCAAACAGGCGCCCGTACAGGCATACGACTTCTTCAAGCGAAAAGAGTTCTGGTGGTAATGAAATTTGTGGTCGATCGGATGCTGGGGCGCTTGGTGCGCTACCTACGCATCCTCGGATACGAAACGGATTACCTGGATTTCGACGACGAGCAACTAATCAAGCGCTCCCGGAAAAGCGGGGCAATCCTCCTGACCCGCGACGGGGAAATGGCTCAAAAAGCGGGAAATTATTGCCGCGTAATCCTCCTCCGCAAACACGAGGTGCGGGAACAACTCAAAGAGTTGCGTTCGCGGGTGCGCCTAAGGAAAAAGCCAAGGGAATCGTTTTGCCCGGTTTGCGGAGGCGGGCTTGAAACAGTTCCCAAAAAATCAATTGAAAGGGAAGTGTTTTTCCGCGTTTTCAAGCGCCAGAAACGCTTTTGGAAATGCAAGAATTGCGGAAAAATTTATTGGCGTGGCACGCACTTGCGCGCGTTGCGCGCCCGGTTAAGAGATTAAGCCGCATTCCTCTACCTGGACCGTTTCCACGCCGTCAACCTTGGAAACGATTTCCTCGAAGTCCTGTTGTTCCTCGGACTCACCGATGAAGGACGCCTTGATTATCTTGGTGCCGAAAACGTAGTCCTCAACGCTCACCTTGTTGGCGCCCTCGATTTTTTGCAGTCGCCCGGCGAGTTCCTCTATGTCCACGCATTCCGAAGGCGAAATGCGCAGCAAAGTTAAAACCCTACCCATTCTTCTCCACCTTTTTCTTTAAAATCGAACTCTTGTATTTTTCGGGTTGGAACGCCTTCAAACGAATGATTTTCGCTTGCGGCGAGTTCTCTTGAATTTTTTTTTCATTCGCTTCTTGGTCGTAACCTAACGCGATTATTGCGGGCTTGAAACGCCTCAAAACCGCGTACCTGTCTTTTTCGTCGCCGAGAATTGCTTTGTCTACGAACTGCAGCGCTTCAACGGCTTTGCGCCTCTCTTCTTCGCCGTGCCAGAGTTCGCGGCCCGCGTTGGAGTCGCGGGACACCACGACCACGAGGCGGTCGCCGAGGGAACGCGCCCCGCGAAGGTAGTGTTCGTGCCCCTTGTGGAGGACGTCAAAGCAGCCGAACGCGATTACGGTCCCGTGAACTCGTTGCAAGACCGGCACTTGTAGGCGACCTCGTTTCTGCGGCACGTGGAGCAACGCGCGATTTCGGTGCCGCACTTCGGGCACTTGAACGAGACGCGGGCCCTCTTACCACAACTGATGCAATTCATCCGTGATACCCCTGAAAAAACAGCGTTATGATTTAATGGTTGCGCATTGTTTTAATACCTTGCCTACCCGAATAATTGGCTGGGGGCCCGTAGTATAGCTTGGATAGAATGCAAGCTTGCGGAGCTTGAGACCGGGGTTCGAATCCCCGCGGGCCCGTTCAATCTTTTTCTTTCTTTGCGGAAAGAAAAACATTGATGAAAAAGAAAGAAGCATTGGTGCGGCGCGTTTACTTGGTGACTTCAACGAGTATGGTGTAATCCCCGCAACTCGTTTCGCAAATTATTTTGCCGAGGTGGGTGCCGGACGAGAACGGGCCGAAGTCGGCGCGGAACAGTTTTGGGTTTCCCTCCTTCAGGGGCATGTCGTCGGTCGCCGTCACCTTTGTCTTGCCTTGCAAATCGTCGCCGACTACCCGGCATTCCACGTCTATCTCCAGGTCTCCCCCTTTCTTCAACGAGAGTTCAATTGTTTTCGTGAACGAGTTGTCCGAGCCAAGCGACTCGGAAATGCTTTTCGGTGAAACGCTTACGTCGGGTTTGTCGACCACGTTCACTTCAAGGTTTGCGCCTTCATTCGTATACCTGGCCCGCACCTCACCTTTTTTTTCTCCGCTGGCATCGGCGGGAACGCTTATTTCCAGGGTCAACTGCTTTTCTTCCTTTCCTCCGATGGTGGTTTGCTCGCTGGAAATCCATTCGCCTAGGGAATCGCCCCCCACCAGCGCGAGTTCAGCGGGTTCGTTCCCATCGTTTACGACGATTACGGGTATGCTGGCGGAACAGCCGGCGCCAACCGAAACCGTTTCCTTGCCAAGTGAAACCGTTAGTTTGTAGTTGCGCGAAACCCTTACTTCAAGGGAGGCGGCTTCCCCGGAGTTAAGGGAGAAGTACTCGGTGGCGGGCTTGTATGTTGTTCCGGGTTCCACGAACAGCGAGTATTCCGTTCCGGAAGCGACGCTCTTGAAGAAGACGCGTCCAGCGTTGTCGGAGTACTCGGTTTTTTCGACCCTGCCGTCGGGCGCGGTAAGTTCAACGGTCGCCCCTATGATGGCCGTCCCCGAGTCTAGTTCGGTTATTTGAGCACTAATGGTTCCGGGGTGCGGGCGCAGGAACAAGCCCCAGAAAATTATGAGTATTATGACGATTCCCAAAACGATTTTTTTTGGGTCGCGCAAGGGTTCCGGCAGCCCTTCAAGCATCAACCCGATTCTCTCGTTGAGCCCTTCATCCATGCAACTCTTTCTCAAAAGCGGCTTTTAGTTGTTTTGGGTCGGCGCGCAACCGGTACTTCTTCATGGCGAGGCCGAACGCTTTTGGTCCGGCGCCCGAGAATTCGTTGGCAGCGCGCGCCAATTCCGCGCCGCTCAAAACCGTCAAGTCGTTTTTCTTCAAGCAGTCCTCGTTCGTGCAACCCTTTTCAAGGGCGACGGGAATCGCGCTCTTCACGAGTTTCCCTTTTTTGAACGCGCCCAAAACGAATTTAATGCATTCGTCGGACGGTTTGACCCCTTTTCGCTCCAATTCTTTTTTGGTTTCCAGGAGCGTGGTTGCTGCGACCGTGGCGTCAACCCTCATTTCCTCAGTTAAAGTCAAAAATAATTTTTGTGGTGAACGCGCCATTTTCTCGGCGAGTTGCGGGTTCAAACCCCTCGCTTCCAACCCTTTGACGGCGGACTCAAACGACTTCGGTTTTCCCGCGTCCTCCCAATAACGGGCGAGTAAGACTGGAGGTACATCGGTTTCGGGGTACATGCGCGCCTTACCCGGCAGGGGCCGCATGAATTCGGTTTTAGTTCCAACCGTGCGCCTCGTCTCCTCCCTTGGCGTTGCAAGGGATTGCTGGCGCAGCACCTCGTTTTCAACGAGTTCGGGGATTGTCTTCAATTCCTGCACGCCCTTTATTTCCACTCTCGCGCCCTTGGCGATTGAAACGTTTATGTCCTGGCGGATGGAACCCAAGCCGCGTTGCACTTTGGCGTTTGAGCGCAGCATCCTGCCCAGGGATTCACAGATTTTCCTGCAATGCTCGCCGTCCCTGATTTCCGGGGCGGTCGCTATTTCCACGAGGGGGATTCCAAGGCGGTCCAACCGGTATCCGCCGTCCACTATGCCCGCGCTCTCCTCTTCCAGGCACAGGGTCTGGATGCCCACGCCTTCTAGTTCGCCGTCCGTTGCCAGTAACGCGGTTCTCTGAAAACCGCTTACCGCGCTCCCGTCCGCCACGGTTTTGCGCATGAATTCAACTTCGTGGACGGGCTTCATCTTCAACGCTTTCGCGATTCGGCACGCCTCAATCAACGCTTCCTGGTTGGGTGCGTGCGGGGGCTCGTCATCGCATTCCACGAGGCAGGCCTCGTCTTCGGGCACGAAGTAAACGGTTTCCCTTCCTTTTGCCGCTTCAAAGCGCGCGGCTTCGTCCACTTTCCCGAGTTCCCCGGCGGCCGGTCTGATGCGGCGCCTGATTACAAAATCGTTTTCCGCATTGGAGCGTTTCTCGGAGGGGTTGGAGTAACAATTGCAGAATAACTTGTGCGTGTCCAGGCGCTGATGTATTTCAACGCCACACTTGAAGCCGAGCGCCCCATAATCCATGCAAGGATTTAACGGAGCACATTAAAAGACGTTTTTCCAAAACGTTTAGTAGCATGAGAAAACTGAACCCAAAAGAAAAACAAGAAATTGACTCAGTTTCTTCCCTTGACTTTATCGATCAGTTGGCCGGGTATGGCGAGGATTGGAAGAGGCTGGGCCGGGACTTGTTTGTTTGGAGTGCTCTTAAACAATCGTCGCTCCCATCGCCCGAAAAGATTCAAGGTCTGAGGAGTGAGTTGGAAAGTGCTTCAAAGAAGCCAGCCGAAGAAAAGATAGGCGCGTTTGGAGAACTTTTGAGCTTGAGGGGAGAATACCATTCGCAACTAAAACACGCCTTATCGCGCGCCACAACCCTTCCTCCAAAACCGCGGAGTAGGCGGCAGATAAATGCGCGTCTTTTGGGTGCCTTCAGGGAATTAGCCCACCGCGGCGAACCAGTTTTAATTGAATCTGTTTTTGAGGCGGCGAAACTGCACAACCAATCTCTTGGAAGGTTAAGGAGAAAACTTGCACTCCACGAAGAAAAAGAAAGTGCTTTTTTTGAGGAAGCGGAATTGCTTGGTCGTTCCTGGAAACACTGGAAGCGCCGCGCTAAATGAAGTGCTTCTCGGTCAGGCGGGAATTGAGTTCGCCTGCAACGTTTTCCAGCATTTTTTCGCGCGGGTCTTCGCCGCGCCCGAGCAGCCAGCCCATTTTCACGAAAGCCGTTTCCGGCAGCATGTCCTCGCAGTAAATCACGCCTAGTTCCTTCATGACGCGCAGGTTACGGTAAACATTGGGGTTCACCCGGCCGAAGATGCACTGCGTTGCGAAGGCGACCGGCATTTCCCGTGTTGCGCGCTCCATTACCTTCAACCAACTCTTTTTTTTGTTTGTTGTTAGGGTTGGCACGTGCCCCAGCGCAAACGCTTCAATAACAACGCCTTTGTAACCCTTGTCCACGAACCACTCCAGGTGTTCTGGGTCAATGCCGGGGTAGACCTTGACGAAGCCGGTTTTTTCCTGGAAGGCGGCGCGCGAAACTGCGTCCCCTGCGCCCCGCTTCCTCACCTCCTGCAGGAACTCGGTCTTGTCGGGGTAAACCCTGGCAAGAGGCGAGTCGTTCACGCTTTTGAAGGCATCGCGCCGCGTGGAATGCATTTTCCTGACCTTCGTGCCGCGGTGCGCAAAACAATAATCGTCGTCATAAGACGCGTGCATCACCACGGCCACTTCGCGCGACTCGCTTAAAGCGTATTGGGTCGCGCACGAGAGGTTTAACGCGCCGTCAAAACTTCCGCGGTCCGACGAGCGTTGTGCGCCAACCAAGGCAATTGGCTTGGGTGAGTCCACCATGAACGACAACGCCGCGGCGGTGTAGCCGAGCGTGTCCGTGCCGTGCGTTAATATTACTCCTTCGGCGCCCGAGTTAAGTTTTTTCACACATTCCTCGGCGAGTTTCACCCAGTCCTTGGGCGTTATGTCTTCGCTGGCGAGGGTGAAGGGCGCGCTCACTGAGAAGTTGGCTTTTCCCTCCAGTTCGGGTACGACCGCGAACAATTCGGCGGGAGTCAACACCATTTTCACGCCGCCTGTTTCGTAGTCCACGCGCGACGCTATTGTGCCGCCCGTGGCAATGAACGCGAGGTTGGGCAACCCGCTTTTTTTCTTGATTTTTTTTGCGGCAAAGTTTTCAAGCGCGACCCCGCCTTTTAATTTCCTGATTTTTTCGGGTTTGACGCCCACGTTGTAGCCGCTGTCCAGTTTCAGTATGACCGCGTCCGCATCCCCTTGCGTGCGCGGCATCAACACGCCTTCGTACTCCCCGTTGACGTTCACGCGGTCGCCCGGATTGGCATTGGCCAAAAGTTTTTGCACGCGCTTGGAATACATTTACAATCCCTTAACCATGTAAGCTCCCCGCAATTTATAGCCGTGCTTGCGGTAGTAGTCCCGCACGCCGACTCCGCTCAACACGAACATTTTCTTTGAGTCCCACTCGCGGCGCGATATTTCTTCGGCTTCGGCGAGGAGGCGCGCCCCTAGCCCCCGGTGCTGGGTTTGACGCGATTTTTCGCCTACGGGAGTCTGCTCCCCGAAGATGCGCAACTCGCGGACGCCCGTTTTCCCGTCTTCGTTGCGTCGCAGGCGCACGAAGCCGTGGAGCGCGGCATCGTCTTCAATTGACAGGAACACTTCTTCGCCTTGGCTCGCACGGTAATTTATTCGCTTAAACCTTTTCCTTCCCTTCGGTTTGGTGCGTCCGACTTCGCGGCAGCGGATGCATTTGCATTCTTGTTTCATTTTCTTTCGGGCGATTTCGCGGAGGTTACTCTTGTTTGGGCCCGCTTCTATGAGGGGGGTTGGAATGTCGCGTTCAACGCGCATGATGCGGCAGTATTCCGGCACCCCCGCCTTGCACAAGGCAACGGCTCGAGCCGCCGTTTCCGTGTCATACGGTTGGAAGCGTCCCGCCCTCCATTCCCCGTAAATCTTCGAGCCCTTCACGACGAGGCAGGGGTAAATTTTCAGCATGTCGGGTTTGAATCGTTCGTCGGCAAACAATTCGCGCATCATTTCGGCGTCTTTTTCGGGCGTTGAATACAGGCCGGGCATGAAGTGATAACAAACCTTTAGGAAGGCGTCTTTGCATGACCGGGTTGCCTCCGCCACTTCTTTGAGGCCGTGGCCCCGCCTCACTTTTTCAAGCACTTCCTCGTCCAGCGACTGGACTCCGAGCTCGATTCTCGTGCAGCCGTAGCCGAGGAAGCGCTTCACTTCGCTGGTCGTGCACCAGTCGGGGCGCGTCTCGATGGTGAGCCCGATGACGCGGTGTTCGGCGCGCTCGTTTTTTTTGATGCCTTGTTTCAGGGTGCGGCTCTTCGCGCCGTTGAAGGCGTCGAACGCTTTTTTGATGAACGCGTTCTGGTATTGCACGGGCTGGTAGTTGAAGGTTCCACCCATGACTATCAACTCGCACTTGCTGGGCTCGTGTCCGATGGCCTCCAACTGGCGCAGGCGGGATTCAACCTGCTTGAAGGCGTCGTAATCGTTTTGTTTTGCGCGGCGCGCCGCCGGCTCCTCCCCCGTGTAACTCTTGGGCGCCTTGCTGGTCGGGCAATACGTGCAGCGGCCCGGGCACGCATAGGGCCGCGTCATTATTGCGACCACGCTTACGCCGCTCGAGCTCCGCGTTTTCTTGGTCTTGAATTCCTTGTGCATCCCGAATTCTTCGGCGAGTTCGGCGCTGCTCAAAACGCGTTTCAAGCCGCGCTCTTTTGATAATGAGTGCTTGAATTTCTCGAGGTTCATTGCCGTTTTTCACTTGAAGTTGGCGAACAAGCCGAGCAGCGAGTAAATGGGTTGCTCAATGCTCGGAAATAACAGCACGCCGTGCGAGGTTGCGAGCATGTCCAAAAAGAGGTTGGTGCGCACGCTCAACTTCCCGGCGTTCTCGGACTTGATTTTCTCGCTTGAAATGGACGTGATCGAAAAATTCACGGCGTAGTCGCCGCGTTCGCTGCTTCCGACCTCGTAGGAAACGGTTTTCGTTGAGTGGTAGGGCACGAACACTTTTTTTGCGGGCCACTGGCCTGGCAGACCCGAAACCAGTATCTCGTAGGCGTCGCCCGCGTTCGAGTCATTCTTCAAAATGAATTGAAACCTCGCCGGCTGGTTCGCCCCCGCAACCACGTTGGGCGTCAACAACTCGGAGCCCAACAAGTCGCTTCGAATTTCAACCTTGATTCTGAATTTCGTGGTCGGCGCGCCCTCGTACTCGTCCCAAGCAGTTAATTCGGCGTAGTAAACGCCGTCGGCCGCGTTCCTGTCCGCTTCCAGGTAAGCTCGCATGGGTTGTTCGTAGACCTTGGAGTCCTCGGAACTCCACCCCGGAGATAAAGTAGTGAAGCCGATTTGGTCCCAGCGCGCTTCGCCGCCGCTCCACCCGGCGGCCGTGACGCCCGTGCCGCGGTTGGCGACCAATTCAAGTTTTTGGCCCGGGCCCATCACGCCGAGGTCAAGTTCGCCCCCGCCATCGATGGTTTGGGGCACGGGCTCGATTACGCGGAGGTAGGAAGCCGAAACAAATCCCAGCACGAACAGCAATGCAAGCGTTTTTTTCATCACAACAATTCACTTAACGCATTTAATTAACGCTTTCGTTAAACCGGTTATGCGCTTGTTCCTGTGTTTTGAAACGCCTCGGCTTGACGAACTTCAGTCCCGCGTCAGGAACCTCGGCGTCCACGCTTCTTATCCCAAGGAATTCCATTGCACCCTCGCTTTCTGGAGTGGCGAAGAACCACGCAAAATCATTGACGCCCTGCAGGGCTACTCCTTCAAGCCGTTTGAATGCGTTTTGAAGGGGACCGGCTTCTTCCCGCACGAGCGCCGCCCCCGCGTGTTCTGGGCGGGCATAGAATCCGGGGGCTTGTTAGAGGTGTACGAAGACCTGGTTGAACGCTTGGGTTTGGAACCAGGTTTTACGCCACACCTCACTATTGCGAGAATAAAATCCGGCAAAAACGTTGAAGCGTTGCGTGCCCTGGCAAGAGAAACGCAGGAAAAGGAGTGGGTGCGGTTCACGGTAAGCGAACTATTGTTGAAGAAAAGCGTTTCAACTCCAAATCAAGGCCACGAACACGAAACGATTTTCTGCGTCAACGCCTGCGAATCCTGAAGGGCAGGTTCATTGCGAACGCCAGCACCGCGACCAAGGCGTACTCGTTGCCCGTGAAAGGCACGAGAATGATTAAGGTGAGTGCGGCAACAGGGGTTGGCAGACCGTAATAATGCTTGTCTTTTTGAACGTCGTATTTGGCGAGGTGCAGCACGGCCGAGCAAACGAAGAACGCGGATGCCAGAATCAGTAACGCGTCGGCTCCCGCCCAGTAATTCACGAGCACCACGGGCGCCACGCCGAAACTAACGGCGTCCGACAGCGAGTCAAGCGCTTTCCCGAACTCGTTGACGCTCCCCGTCTTGCGGGCAATCCTCCCGTCAAAGACGTCGAAAACCGCCGCAAGGCCGACTAGGAAAGCGCAAACCCAGTACTCCGAACCCCTCAAAGCGAGGAGGATTGCGAGGGCGCCGCTCCCCGCGTTTGCGAGCGTAACCCAGTCCTTCACCTTTAACACAAAGAAAATTAAACAATTCATTCATTAAAACTTGTCGGAAAGCGGGCTTGTAGCTCAGTCTGGCCTAGAGCGCCAGTCTTATACGGCGCGCGGGGGCGCAGAACCCCGACGCGACTGAGACAACTGGATGTCCCGGGTTCAAATCAACCTTTTTCTTTCCCGAAAGAAAAACGTTGACGAAAAAGAAAGGGTTGAAGGAAATCCCGGCAGGCCCATTATGGCGAAGAAAAGGGATTGGCAGACGCTGCCCCTCATAGCCGCTACCATGGCAGCCAAACTAGTCGGCGACGCCTTGTTCGGCGGCGGGTCGGGCGGGGAGCCGCCCAAGCCCACGGTTCAAGAACAAAAAACTCAGCACGTTTCAGCAACCCAAAAAATCGAGGAAAGGTCTCTCGTCGGCCTCGCCTTCGGCGAAAAACCGATTTACGCTTCAAGCAATCACGTTCTTGCGGCGTATAATCGGCGCGCCGAGGACCGTTTGAATGAGAGTTTGAAGGCGTACGACGCCCGTGCCAGACGGGGTGCTGAGGAGTATCGCCGCGGCTTGGTGGAACAAGTGGAACGCGTTTACGGGAAAGGATCGGGCGACGAGCCGCCCGAGGAGCTGTTTGATTATCCTCCCGCGCGATTGAATTCCTCGGAGGCGCCCCCCTTTCCGCGGGGTTATGACTTTGAGTTGCCGCACGGCTTGAGTTCCCAGGACCATCAACGGCTCGTTGAACTCAACCGCGAGCAATTGAAGGAGGGACGGGTGGCGTTCTTTGATTCGTCTGGCAGGATTCACATTGAAAGATTGAATGACCTTTTTTCGGATTCCGAGCAATTCAGGAGGGCATTGCCGCCGCGAATACGGGAAAACCTTCACCGATTGTTTGACGAAGCAGTTGTTGAACTGGCCGCGGCCGGTTACAAGCCGCACGAAATAGGAGGGCCCGGGGTGAACAACTTGCCGGACGCAATTCCGTATTTTTACGGGCGCCTGCTTGATGGCAGGGCCGACGAATTGATTGCGGTTGAACAACCCAGACGCGACGATTATCTTTATTCCAGCAACTCTGAGCACCGGAAGTATCGTTGGGAGGCCTTGGTGCACCTCGTCTCCGCGTGTTCCCCACAGATACGCGAGAAGGCGGGATATTAACGCCGATTTCCAGCGCGTCGTCTCGCAACTTTTTTTAACTCCGTTACCTCCTTTGTATTCGTTATGGTCGTTGCCTCGTTTGATTTGGATGAAACATTGGCGGACAGGAACTTTGACGAGTCGCTGTGGTACGCCGCCATTCCTTACGCCGTGCGCGAAAAAGAGGGCATCTCCAAAAACGACGCCTTGCGCAGGTGCCTGGAGGCCTACGACTCCGTGGGCAAGGACGACGTGCGCTGGTATTCACCTCATTACTGGATGGAGCGGTTCGGAATAATTGACCGGAAGGAGGAAATCCTCGAAGGCATCCGCGACCGCGTCCGGCTTTACCCCGACGTGGTTCCCGCCCTGAACGCGCTGGAAGAGCGCGGGGTTCGATGCATAGTGGTGTCCAACGCGTCATTTGAAATGATTGAATTCAAGTTGGATGCCGAAGGAATAAGCCGTTTTTTTTCAAGGGTTTTCTCGGCCAGCACGCACTACAACCGCGTAGCAAAAGACGGGAATTTGTTCTTTGACGTGGCCGAAAAACTGGGCGTAAAAACAAGCGGGATTTATCACGTGGGCGACAACGAGGAATTCGATTACCTTCAACCAAAAAGCGCGGGCGTGAACGCTTTTCTTCTTGACCGTTCGGGCGAAAAAAGCGGCGGCCACGTCGTCGCTTCGCTGGGCGACTACGTGAAACTGATACCCTAAAAAACTTTGAAACCTAACTTTTTCGTGTTTACAATCGTTTTCGCCGAAACCGCGTTGGAGCGCGTGCCCCCCGGATTGTGCAACGAGCCCCTTGTTGTCTCGGCTGCCCGCAAGCGGGGAAAAAAGCCCGAAGAGATGTTGCTTGACTGGGGCATGCATTCGGGGGTGATGAAGCGGTTGGAGGACTGGCGGCGCCGCGGCAGGCCCGACCAGGTCTACAAGTTTTTGTCGTTGTGTCAGGAGTCCCTCGCCAACCAGAAAGGCGAATTACGCGTGTTCATTCACACCCGCAACAACGAAGTGATTTCAATCCACCCCCAAACCCGTTTGCCCGGTTTTTACCCCGCTTTTGAGGGCTTGTTTGAGGACCTGTACCGCAAACGCACCATAGAAGCACAAGGCAGGAAACTCTTGTTGTTGAAGCAACAAACCCTGCTGGAATTGCTGGGTGGGTTGGGCGGAAAGTTCGCGGTCTTTGACCCAAACGCGGAAGAGGCGTTCAAGGGCCTGCAAGGTTTTGACGGCGCAATAATAGGCGGTTTTCCCGAAGGCGCTTTCAGCGGCCCGTTGGAAGGTTTACCCCGCTTCAGCATCGGCGGCTACGACCTGACTCCCGTCGCGGTTGCCTGTGAAGTCCTGGGTGCTTTGCCTTGAAACGGGGAAATCAACCGGGTTCGGACGAAATCGCGCGCGGGCGCGTGGAGCGCCTGCTGGAACTGGCAGTTGAAACGTACGGGAGAGACCCCGAACTCGCCGGTAAATACGTGGCGCGCGCAAGGAAAATAGCGCAAAAGCACCGCTTCTCAATTTCTTCAAAGCTTTACTGCAAAAAGTGCGGCGTGCCCCGCATTCCGGGGAGAACGGTGCGCGTACGCATCAAGTCGCAAACTCTTTTATATACGTGTCTGTCCTGTAATAACGTGAAGAAATACTCGTATTCTTCCAAGAAAACCAAGGGGTAAAACAATTATGTCTTTAAAACACGTTACGCCTGGAGAGGCAGTGAATAAAATCGCCGCAAAACTGGAAGGGGACGGAGTCGTCAAGAAGCCGGAGTGGATTTCAGGCGTGAAGAGCGGCAGCGTGCGCCAGCGCCTGCCTGGCAAGGGTTTTTGGCCGAAACGCTGCGCCGCGGTGCTGCGCACGATTCACGTTCACGGCCCCGTAGGCGTTGAACGGCTCCGCAACAAGTTCGGAGGCAAGAAGAGGCACGTGGTTCACTCGCCGCACCACGGCAAGGGCGCCGGAAAAATGATTCGCACCGCGCTCCAGCAATTGGAGGCGGCGGGCCTCGTGGAGAAAAAAGCGCGCGGCAGGGTAATCACCCCCTTGGGAATGAAGTTCGTTGACGCCGCGTTGAAGGGTTGAAGATGCAGGGCGTTACGGCGGAGCAATTGGAGGAATTAAATAAGAGGCGCCTGATTCAAAGGCGGAAAAGGGCGTTCGTGCAGTCGCTGTTGTCTCCGGAGGCATACGAAAAACTCGCAAACATCCGCGCGGCCAACCCCGAACTCTACGACAAACTCACGGACCTCGTCCTCGCCCTTGCGCAACGCGGGGCAATAAAAGGGGGGATGACCGTAAATGATTTTCAAGCCCTCGTTGCGCGCGTGAACCCGCGCAAGGAGACGAAGATAACATTCAAACGGTGAACAAAAAATGTCAAGCAACAAGTCTCAGAAAAAGAAGGCGGCACTCGCCAAGAAGTTGAGGCAGAATCGCCGCATACCCATCTTCGTGATGGCGAAGACCGCGCGACGCGTTACGCGGAACAGCGAGGCGCGAAACTGGCGCCGCAAGAAACTCAAGGTGAAAGATGAATGAGCGAAGAACGATTCACGGCACCCGAACAAAAAAAAACCGAGGAAAAACCAGTTGAAGCGCAGAAGGAGCAGGAGAAGGCGCGCGCCGAACACAAACCCGAAGCCGAAGTCGTAAAAGGGGCGGGAAGAACAGCCGAAAAGAAAAAAGTCGGGGAGAAAGAGGAAGAGGAAAAACCGGTTTTGGAGCGCGTTTACACGTTCAACCTGCGTGAGGCATACAAAAAGCCGTATTACAAGCGCGCGAATTACGCTGTGCGGTTGTTGCGCAAGCTGGTTGTGCGGCACCTGAAAAGCGAAGACGTTAAAATAGACCCCGCCCTAGCGGAATTCGTGCGCGCCTCGGGTCAGCCCAAGCCGAGGGTGAAGGTGAAGGCGGCGAAGTTCGAGGGCGGCACCGTGAAGGTGCAACTCGCTTGAGTTTCAAACTCGTCAAGTCCAACGTTAACAATAACCCGTTCGTGGGTTTGTACGCGAAGGCGAGCGACGAACTCGTGGTCGTTTCACCACGCGTCTCGAAGAGATTCGTTTCCTTGTGCGAGGAAGCGCTGGGGGCGAAATCCTTGAGCGTTTTCGTGGACCAGTCGCCCTTGATTGGAATCTATGTTGCGATGAATTCCCGGGGGTGCGTTCTCCCGGCTTTTGCGTCCGAGAGGGAGGTGCGCGCCCTGGAACGCGAGTTCAGCGTTTGCGTGCTTTCCTCCAACCACGCGCCCGGCAACACGATTTTATGCAATGACCGGGCGGCCCTGGTTTCCAGGGCGGTGGGCGCCGGGGACTGCGACCGGATTCGGGAAGCGCTGGGCGTCAAAGTGTTGCACCAGTCGTTTGCCGGAATGAGTGCGTTCGCTTCCACGACGGTGGTGACCAACAAGGGATTTTACGCTTACAACGACTTGAACGACACGGAGTTCGAGCACTTGAAGGTGTTGTTCGGCGTGAACGGGTTGAACGGCACCACGAGCTTCGGGACGCCTTTCAACTCACTGTCGTTGATAGCCAACTCAAAGGGCGCCGTAATCGGCGACTTGTCGAGCGGCGTGGAAACGCAAAGGGTTTTTGAAGCATTGTCGGGTGATTAAGTAAATACCATGGCGGACGAAAAAAAAGCGCTGGCTTACCGCGCTTTCGGGGCTAGGATGGAGGAACTGGGCCGGCAAGCCGAGCTGTTGTCACGGCTCATAACCGAGAACGAGGCGGCTTCAACGGCGCTGGACAACCTGCCTTCCGAGCAGACGTTTTTCCCAATCGGCGCCGGCGTGTTGGTGAAAGCCAGGTTGTCGGACACTAACAACGTCGTAGTCGAGGCGGGCGCGAGAATCCTCGCCGAAAGAAGCGTTTGGGACGCGAAAAAGTTGTTGGCGGATCGGAGGACGCAGTTGGAGGAAGCGCTCGAGAAAATAAACGCGGAAGCAGGAGAAATTGCGGGAAAAATGCGTGAAATAGAGGAGGAGTTGAACAAGGGCTGATGTTCGGCGCACTCAAAAACAAGTTGGCTTCCTTCGTGAAACGCGTTGCCGGACGGGAGGAAGAGCCCGAGGAAACAGCGAAGGAGGAAATGGTTCGCGACGCCGAAAAATTCGTGCCCCCCGCACCAAAGCAGGTAAAAGCGGAAAAGGAACCCGTTGCCGAGCCGACCCGGCCAAAGGCGTTTGCGGAAGAAGTCGTGGAAGAACAGCAACGCGAGCACGAACTCCAACCGGAGTTCAAAACGGTTTTTGATGATTCAAGGGAAGCGAAACGCGTTTTACCCGTGCCCCCCGTGCCAGCCCCTGACGAAAAGAGGGAGGACGAGGGGGGGCCCGCCGGGCAGCGGGAGCGCGGGAAAAAACCGGCGTTCGAGTTGAAGGAGGAAAAGCGGGAGCTGACCCCTCGCGTGGGCATCCTCAAAAAAGTGTCCGGCATTTTTTCGGGTTCGGTAATCATAGGCGAGGAGGAGACCAACGACTTGTTCGAGGAGTTGGAAGTATCCCTGCTTGAAAGCGACGTTTCCTTTGACACTGCGCAGTTTTTGGTGGACGACTTGAAGAAGCGGTTGATTGGAAAAAAGGTTCCGCAGAACGCGGTTTCGGAGAGCGTTGCATCCGAAGTGAGGAACGCGCTGGTCGACGTGGTGTCCCTGCCTTCCTACGAATTCTTTGAGCGCGTGAACCAAAAAAAACCGTTCGTGGTTTTATTCTTCGGCCCCAACGGCGGCGGCAAGACGACCACCATAGCCAAACTCGCGTACCATTTGTCCAAGCGCGGAAAAAAGAGCGTGATTGCGGCGTCCGACACGTTCCGCGCCGCAGCGATCCAACAGGCGCAGGAACACGGCGATCGCCTGGGCGTAAAAGTCGTGAAACACGATTACGGGGCGGACCCGTCCGCGGTCGCATTCGACGCAATAGCGCACGCCAAGGCGCAAGGAGTCGACGTCGTGCTCGTGGACACGGCGGGCCGCCAGGAAACGAATGTAAATTTGATTCGCGAAATGGAGAAGATGAACCGAGTGATCAAACCCGACTTGAAGTTGTTCGTGGGTGAGGCGACTTCGGGACACGCCCTGGTGGAACAGGCACGAAAACTCGGCGAAGCCGTGGGAGGATTGGACGGCGTGATACTCACTAAAATCGATTGCGACGCCAAAGGCGGGAACACGTTTTCAATAGCCCACGAGTTGAAGACGCCGATTCTCTTTCTCGGCACCGGGCAGGACTACGAGGACCTGAAACCATTCAACCCCGAGTGGCTCGTTGATAATATAATTCCGGCTTCGTGAAAAAAGGCGCTCAAACCCTTTTTTCTAGGAAGGACTGCATGGCCTCGAATGCCTGGTTAAGCGTTGCCTCGTCGGGAAGGAAAACCGTGCGGAAGTGCTTGCCGGGCGCGTCGAAACCCGAGCCGAACACGGTCAGCACGCCGGTCTCCCTCAACAACTCAAGCACGAATTTCTTGTCCGTTTCCCACGGGCCCTCAACGCTTGGAAAAGCGTAGAACGCGCCTCCCGGCTTGACGCACGAAACGCCCGGCAATTCGTTCAACCGTTTGAACGTGAGGTCGCGCCTTGGCCTCAAAACATCCAGAAACTCTTTTTGAAAGCCGCGTTGAAGTGCGGTTGCCGCCGCATACTGCATTGGCGTGGGCGAGCACAAGCGCAGGCGGGCCAGCTTCAACACCGCGTTCTTCAATTCGTCGTCGAAGTTGGTGAATGTTGCCCAGCCAACGCGCCAGCCGGGCGCAACGTAGTTCTTGCTCAACCCGTTCATCGTTATGACCGGCGAATCGGTGAGGGACGCGGTTGAAACGTGTTTTCCCTCGAACACGATTTCGTCGTAAATCTCGTCGGAGAGAATGGGTACGCCGTGTTCGGCCGCGATGCCCGCGATTTCCCTAACGGTTTTCTCTTCGTATAACGCGCCCGTGGGGTTGTTTGGATTGATTAACACGATTGCCTTCGTGTTCTCGTCGATTTTGTTGCGCAGGTCTTCCGCGTCCGGATTCCACTCCGCGTCGGCCGCGTAAAACCGGGGTTTCCCGCCGTAGAAAATCGTGAACGCTTTGTACAATGGGTAGCAGGGGCTCGGCAGCAATACGTTGTCTCCGGGTTCAACCATGGCCGCTAAAAGGTAATTGACGGCTTCACTCAATCCGCTTGAAACGAGCACGTCTTCGGGCGCGCAGTCCACTCCTTTTGCCTTGTTTTTCCTGCACACGGCTTCCCTCAATTCCTTGACGCCCTGCGAATCCGAGTAGCCGTTTTTGCGCGAGTTAATCGCTTCCACGAGGGCGTTTTTTATGTGTTCGGGGGTGTCGTGGTCGTAAGCGTTGGGGTCGCCGATGTTTAACTTCAATAATTTTTTGCCGGTCGCCTCCACTTTCCGCGCTTCCTCCAACACGTCGCGAATCGCGTAAGTCACTCCGTTCAATCTCTTGGCCGCCATTTCATTCCAACCTCTTTATGATTCGCGTGCGCCCCGCCGAACCGCTTGACTCCTCGAGTTCCACGAACCGCTTTTTTTCCAACGCGCTCAAAATGTTTCTCACGCTGCGCTCGCTCAGTTCAACGCCCGCTTTTCTCATCGCTTCGTAGAGTTCGCCGGAACGCATCCCGTCCCTGATTAGCGAATAAACCTTTTCCTCGTTTTGCGAGAGCCGCGAAAACTTTTTTTGCCTAGAGGCACCGCTTTGTTTCGGGACGTCAACCACTTCAACGAATCCGCTTCCCCTCTTGTCCGCGTTCCTCCCCGCGGCCAAAAGCAGTTGTATTGAGATGCGCGCATCCCCGCCGTTCTTGGCGCCTATTGCGGCGCACAACGCGAGCGCGTCCGGTTTGACTGCGCCCCGGCGGAACGCGGTCAGCCGCGACAAAAGGATTTCCTTCAATTGTTTCGGGGAGTAGGGCTTGAAGAACACCTGCCCGCTTGAAAAAGCGGAGCGCACGCGGTCGTCCAAGCGCGCCAGCGAGGTTTCGTCGTTTGTCACGCAGGCAAGTCCGAGGGGCACGCCGAACAATTCCTTGGCGCGCGTCAAGTCGTACAACGCGCGTTCCTCCTTGTGCGCTATCAATTGGTCGACTTCGTCGAGGATTACTACGGGGATTAGCTTGGAGTGCTTGCAGGCCTGCATCGCGCGGGAGAACACCTCGTCTCCGGCAAGGCCGCGTCTTGGAAGGGCTTCGCCTAGGGTGCGCGCGAGTTCGGAGAGCATCCCCTGGCGGGTGTAGTTCTGCCAGCAGTTCACGTAGACCACGCGCGCGTTCGAGTTTTCCTCGAGTTCGCGGGCAACGAACTTTAGGCAACTGGTTTTGCCGACGCCGGTGCGGCCGGAAACCCATAATGGGAGCGGGGTTGCGCCTTGCAGGGCGGGGCGGAACGCGTCCGCTATTCCGCGCGTCTCGGCTTCGCGTCCGGGAAGTTCTTCGGGCACGAAGTCGGGTTCGAGGAATTGTTGGCTCCTGAAAACGCTTTCCTCAACCATCACAAACCTTTTTATTACGGGCTTAATTATGATAGCGTTTTCGTTTGTAATGGAGGGATAAGATGAGGAAAAAAGGTCAAGGAGCGTTTGAGTACGTCCTCCTGCTCGGAGGAGTGCTCTTGATAGTGGTTCTCGCGGTCGTTTTGTTGCGCGGAGGGCTGTTTCAGAGCAGTTCGCAAAACGTTGAGTTAAGCGCTTGCCAGAACAGTTTGGTAACCTCGCCGGGTTGCTTTAAAGACGGTGAGTGGCAGTCTGGTGTAGCTGTTAGCATATCCCAAAATTGCCGAACGGTTTTGAATGCAAGTAATTTCGACGATTATCGGTGTGATGATGCTGACCCTACTGAGCCTGCTGGTGCGGGTACCGGGAAATGTTTCTGCGGTCCCGAACTAGTGTGATAAGCAACCCCCTTCTTTTTATTTCCTAATTCTTTTGTTTTCTTATGACTCGCGGCCAGGCAGCAGTTGAATACATCCTCTTGGTGGGGCTGGGCTTGTTCATCCTCACCGTCGCGTTTGCGCTCGCCTACTACGTGCAAACCTTTTCAAGTGCCACGCTGGCCGAGGTAGCGATGGCGCGCAACGAGTCCATTGCGATGCTAGTGGGTTAGTGTTCAAAGTGTGGTCCTCGCTCTGGCTGGCTTCAATCGTTTTCTGTTCGGCGGCCTCGTTTTACGACGTTTTCGAGCGCCGCGTTCCAAACTGGTTGAACGCCTGTTTCTTCCTGGTTCCGTTTGTTGCTTCAATCAATTCTCTTGAATCGTTTGCGCCGTTTGTTTTGGGTTGCCTTGCGTTGGCCTACGTTCTTTATCGCTTCAAGGTTTGGGGTGCGGGCGACGCCAAGTTCTTCACCGTCTTGTGCGCCTTTTGTTTTGTTTTCAAAGGGGTTTCACTTGCGCCCGCGACGATGCTGATATTGTCCGCGTTATTGGTCTTCGCCTACAATCTGAGGGACCCTGCATTCGTCCGTCGAGTTGCGCGCGTTTCAAGGAAGTCGCTTCTTGAAAGCGTTGCCCCCGCCTCGTTTTTGTGGCTGTTACCCGTTTGGCTGGTCCTGCCCGGCGCGGTTTTGTTGTGGCTAGTTGAATTGCCCGCTGTTTCAACGATTGCATTCTTGTCGGCGGGATTGCTTTTCGGGTTGGAGGGAATTTCCCTTGTGGTGTTGTTCGCCGCGTTCTTCCTGTTGCGTTTTGCTTTCTCGCTAAAAGGTTTAAAGACGCGTTCACTAACTTTCTTCGCGCCGTTCTTGTCGGCGGCGTTCTTTTTGGCGGTGTTGTCATGAGGGGCCAGGTTGCGATTGAATTCTTTCTCGTGCTCGCTTTAGTGCTGGGAATGATTACGGTGGCGCAGCCGCGCCTGTTCTCGGAGCAGAACGACCAACTGCTTTTGCAGGACGCCTTGCTTGCGAAGAGGTTCGTGAACGAGTTGACGCGTTACTCGCGGTTTGCGCTGGCGTTGAACGGCTCCGTGCTCTCGACCCGACTCTACTCGCCTTCGAAGAACGCCAACTGTTTTTACGCCGAGTCAACGCGCCTTTATTGCTTCCTCGGAGGCGAGGGCGCCGGCGACGTGCTCCCCGCGGACGGGAACAAGGTTTTCGGGGGCCTGGTAGCAGAATTCAACCTGGATTCGTGCGTGCGGCCCGTAGATGGTTGGCGCGATTATAGTTTTTCAATCAACGAAGGAATGGTGAAGATAACGTGTTGAAGGGCCAGGCCGCGGTGGAATACGCCTTCATTGCCGCCATCGTGGTCACGGTGGTAGTCCTGGTTGCGGCACCGGTTTTTCGCGAGTTCGAATTCCACCTGGCGTTGGAGAATGCGCGCCGTGAATGCGTGCAGGTTGCTTGGGAGAACGGCGTTGAATTCGCGCAACTCAATTACTCGATTTCGGGGCGC
>DALH01000014.1 GCA_002499405.1 Candidatus Micrarchaeota archaeon UBA95
AAGGGCATAAATGAGCTGAGGTGAAAGCGATATGGCCAAGTCATACGTGAAGTTTGAGACTCCGGCAGAACTGCAGAAAGGCATTTTGAGCGTTGTTGAGAACGCCCAGCATAGCGGGAAGGTAAGCAAGGGCACCAACGAGGCCACGAAGGCAGTTGAGCGCGGCGCAGCCAAGCTAGTCGTAATCGCGGAAGACGTTGAACCCGAGGAAATAGTTATGCATTTCCCGGGTTTGTGTTCCGAGAAGGGAATTCCTTTTGCCTTCGTTTCCCAGAAGGCGGAGTTGGGAAAGGCAGCCGGCCTGAAGGTGGCCACGGCCGCGGTGGCGGTCACGGGCGCTCAGGACGAGTCCGCGTTGAAATCAATTGCCGAGAAGGTGATTGCCTTGAACGGCGGAAAGGCTGCACCCGAAAAGAAGGAAGCGCCCAAGAAGAAAGTTGCGCCCAAGGAAGAACCCGGGAAGGTCAAGGAATCCAAGGAGTCCAAAGCGGAGGAAAAGCCCGTTGAGGAAATAACACAAAAGGAAGGGTCCGCGGCTGAAAAGGAAGAAGAGTGATTTTGTATGGCCGTTAAGAAACAGCAGGGACCCCAAGTAAGGGAAAAAGAAGAGCATAAATCTTCCGGTCCCTTCGAGGGTTTTCCCGCGGAGGTAGTGGAGATTTCGGGCCGTACCGGGGTCTTCGGCGAAGTGATTCAAGTGATGTGCCGCGTTTTGGACGGCCGGGACAAGGGCCGCGTCATCCGCAGGAACGTGAAGGGTCCCGTGAAAAAAGGCGACGTGTTGATGCTTCTTGAAACCGAGCGCGAAGCCAAGCCGTTGCGTGGAAAGAAGAGAAAGTGATGTTGTGAATGGTTAAGCAAAAAGGAGTCGGGTTGCTCGGCAAGCATTGCGCGTTCTGCGGAAAAAAAGAGGGCTTGCTTGAGGGAATCACCGTTTTCAGGAAGGACGGCTCATCACAATACTATTGTTCCAGGAAGTGCCGCCGCAACGCGGAATTGAGGCGCAAGCCGCGCAAGTTAAAGTGGACGCGT
Organism: Candidatus Micrarchaeota archaeon UBA95; assembly: GCA_002499405.1. Lineage (GTDB taxonomy): Archaea > Micrarchaeota > Micrarchaeia > Norongarragalinales > Norongarragalinaceae > UBA95. The sequence goes on from DALH01000014.1 coordinate 1,033, forward strand.
GAGACGCGTGCAACCAATAGAGGAGCGTGAACCGGTTGTGCCTTTAGGGAAACTCGACTCCAAAAGCGTTGAAGAAAAGTGGGCCAAGGTTTGGAGGGAAGAGGGCGCGCACGCCTTTGACGCCGGTTCGGGCAAGTTGTTTTACGTGATTGACACGCCGCCGCCGTTTCCAACGGGCGAGTTCCACATGGGGGGCGTGCTCAACTGGTGTTACATTGACTTCGTGGCGCGTTACAAGCGCTTGCGCGGGTTTGAAGTTCTTTTTCCCCAAGGATGGGATTGCCATGGTTTTCCTACCGAAGTGAAGGTTGAAGAGAAGTACGGTCGCCTGCCCCGCAACGAGTTCGTGGAGAAGTGCGTTGAGTGGACGAGGGACGTGATTTCCACGATGAGGCCGCAAATGAATCAGATGGGTTTCTCCATTGATTGGGCTAGGGAGTATTACACGATTGCCCCCGAGTACCACGAAGCGGTTCAATACTCCTTGTTGAAGATGTTCGATGAGGGGCTGGTTTACCGCGGGAACCACGTGGTTTTGTGGTGCCCCAAGTGCGAGAGCGCCATTGCGAAGGCGGAGACGGACGAGTTTCACCGCGAAACAGTTTTGAATTACGTCTGGTTCGGCAAGGACAAGGAGTTGCTGGTGGCCACGACGAGACCCGAAATGCTTCACGCGTGCGTGGGGGTATTCGTTCACCCTTCGGACGAGCGCTTCAAGGATTTCATCGGAAAGGAAGTGGAGGTTCCCCTGTTAAAGAAAAAAGTCAGAATTATGTCGGACGCCGCGGTGGATAAGGAGTTCGGCACGGGCGCGGTAATGGTTTGCACTTTCGGCGACAGCCAGGACGTGTTGTGGGCGCACCGCCACTCGCTGCCCGTAATCGACGCGTTCAACGAGCGCGGGGAACTGATCAACGCCGGGAACTACTCGGGTTTGTCCGTTAAAGAGGCGCGCGAAAAAATCGTGGTGGACCTGAAGGCGGACGGCCGCCTAGAGAAGCGCGAGTCGTTACAGCAAATGGTGAAGGTTCACGACCGGTGCAAGAGCCCGGTAGAGTTGATGCGTTCCAGCCAGTGGTTCGTCAAGACGAAGGAATTCAAGCAAGAAATTTTGGAGGCCGCCGCATCAATCAAGTGGACGCCGGAGCACATGTTCCAAAAATTCCGCGACTGGACCGAGAACCTCGAGTGGGACTGGTGCATTTCGCGGCAGAGAATGTTCGGGATCCCGTTGCCGTTCTGGTATTGCGGTGAGTGCGGCAAGGTTTACGCGGCACGAGAAAAGGACTTGCCGGTGAACCCCGCAATTGACGAACCCCCCGTCAAGGAGTGTGCTTGCGGGGGAAAACTCGTGGGGGAAACCAGCATCTGCGACGGCTGGATTGACTCCAGCATTACGCCCCTTATTGTCGCGGGATGGCCCCACGATTTCGACGAACGCCTCTATCCCGGCGCGTTGAGGTCGCAGGGAACCGACATAATTCGCACGTGGGCTTTTTACACTATTTTCCGTTGCATGAAGTTGGCGGGTGAGGTGCCGTTCAAGGAAGTGCTCGTGAACGGCATGGTTTGCGGCGAGGATGGGAAGAAGATGTCCAAGTCGTTGAACAACTACGTTGAGGCCAAGGACGTCTTGGAGAAGGTGGGCGTTGACGCGTTGCGCCAGTGGGCGGCCCTGGCCGGAAGCACGGGAAAGGACAACCAGTTCCGCTGGAAGGACGTCAACTATGCGCAGTCCTTCATTCGAAAACTGTGGAATGCCTCGCGATTTGTTGAAAAGGCCTCGGAGGGTTACTCGCCGGGCGACGAGGAATACCGCGTCGTGGACCGGTGGCTGGAGTCGCGGCTCAACCAGACAATTGAACGGGTTTCCAAGGCAATGGAATCCAACGACTTTTACGCGGCGTTGACGGAATTGCACTCGTTTTTCTGGCACGATTACTGCGACAACTATTTGGAGGACGTGAAGTACCGCGTTTACGGCGGGGACGCGCAGGACAGGAAGGGCGCGCAGGCAACGCTGGTCAAGGCGTTGAAGGCGGTGCTCGAAATGGTTTCGCCTTTTGCTCCGTTCACCGCGAGCGAGGTTTACTCCAAACTCTTCGGCGGAAGGATTATGGAGTGGCCCGAAAATGGTTTCGTTGACGACAAGGCGTTGTTGCTCGGCAAGGCGTTGCACGACGCGTTGTCGCTAGTCCGCCAACAGAAAGCGGACAAGAACCTCGCGTTGAACGCCCCCCTGGATGAGGTGAGCGTGGAACTGCCAATGGACTTGGTGGACGAGTTCGCGGACGTGTCCGACGACTTGAAGGCCGTTTCCAAGGCGGAAACAATTACGGTGAACGCGGGACAATCCGCGGAAGTAAAAGTAATCATAAGGTGATTGAATATGGCTAAACTGCATTCAAGGAAAAAGGGTCGTTCCTCTTCCAAAAAACCGGTTGATGGGAACGCGGCGTCTCTGGTCACGTCTTCGCAAGACGAGTTGAATCAAGTGATAATCAAGCTCGCGAAGGAAGGGAAAACCGGGGCCCAAATAGGATTGGTGTTGCGCGACGATTACGGCGTGCCGGACGCGAAAACGGTGTTCGGCAAGAAATTGGGCGCCGTCCTACGGGAACTTGAAGTGGCGAAGGATTATCCCAGCGACCTGACCGACTTGATTCGCAAGGCGATTGTGTTGCGCGCGCACTTGAAGCAGAATCCGCGCGATCAACACAACCAGTCAATGTTGGAGCGCATCGAGTCCAAAATCAAGCGCTTGGTTAATTATTACCGCGGGAAACGGATTCCAAAAGACTGGAAGTACGACCCCGAATCCGCGGCGTTGTTGGTGAAATGAAATGGCTACCCTCAAGAAAACTGTTGACAACTGGAAGAAAAAGAAGTGGTATCGCGTGATTTCGCCCAAGTTTTTGGGCGAAAAAGAACTGGCCCAAGTGCCGGCGTTGGACGAGGACCACATCCTGAACCGCGTCATCATCCTGCCGTTGCGCGAAATAACGCGCGACTTGAGGCACACTTACACGAACGTGTGCATGCGCGTCTACGAGGTAAAAGGGGACTTGGCGTACACGAAGTTCATCCGGCACGAGGTGTCCCGCGACTATTTGGCGACCCAAATCAGGCGGAGGCGCACTGCCCTGCAAATGGCGTTTCCCGTCAAGTCAAGGGACGGCGTGGAGTTCCGCATCAAGATGTTCGTGATTACTGCGGTGCGGTGCAGTGCCAAGCAAAAGAACACGTTGCGCGTCAACGTTCAAAAATTCGTTGAGGAACTCGTTTCAAAAAGGAATTTCGGCGACTTCATTTTGGACGTGTTGTACGGCAAGGTAAACGAAGAGGTGAAGGACTACGCCGGGAACCTCGTCGTGCCCGTGCACCGCGTGGAAGTGTACAAAACCGAGTTGAAGGAGGAATTCGACACGGAGGAAGTGCGCGAAGTCGTTGAACTCAAGGAATCCTCGCCGAAGCCGAGGAGCAAAACGGAAAAACAGGAGCCCGAGGGCGGCGGGGAAGAAGCGCCTTCGGAGGAAGCAGTAGACGAAGAGTTTCCTGAAGAAGTTGAAGAAAAATACGAACCCGCGAAGGATTAGTTTTACTTGGTCATGCGCTTGAGGGTTTCCGCGAAGTGGGGGTTGTTCAACCAGACCCCGGTTTCGTCTTCCGGGAGGGTTTTTTCATCGCTCAAGAAAAGCATTGCCTGGTCGTCCGCGACCACCATGCGGGTTGGCAGGGCAGTTGAATTTACTTCATGCGCGATTTTGACGGCCTCCTTTTCCTCAATCGGCGAAATCACACTGATTTTTACGCCGCGCCTGCGAGCAGCATTCAACGCCTTCTTGTGCGCCTTGAATTTGCGCTTGATTCCCTCGGCGTGAGAGGAAAGGATTACGTTGCTTTTCGCCGAGTCAATCATGTTGCCTATCTTGGAGTAGATTGCTTCGCGGCCCTTCAAAACCCAAACGTTTTCCTTCTTGCCGGGGGCGTTTGCCTCATTGGATGACGTGGTTAACTTGGATGAAAGTCTTTCGCCGATTTTCTCTATTGCCTGTATTTCCCTTGTCACCGCAGTTTCCCGTTGCTTTCTCAGGGTTACCACTGCCTCGCCTATGGGCAGGGAGCGGTACTTCACGGGGCGGCCCTGTTGGATGGCGACGAAGCCCTTTCCCTGCAGGCGCTCGATAACGTCATAAATTCGGGGCCTAGGAACTTCCGCGGTCTCGCTCAACTGGCCGGCCGTGTGCTCTCCGAGCTGGTTCAAGGCAAAATAAGCGCGCGCCTCGTATTGGTTTAGTCCAAGTTTGCGCAATGAGTCGATGGTTTCGGAGTCAACGGCCATACTTTTCTCAGTTATATTCAATTCCAGCCACCTATATTAATGTTATTTCGCTCTCGGAGTTACTTTTGACCACACTTCTAATGATTGAATACCTTTATATATGTTGTTACTTACTAATGGTAACAGGTGGTGGTTTTGAAGAGACTCGCGTTTGCATTGATTGGTTTGGCGTTGCTTGCTTCGGCAGTGGGCGCCTCTTACCTTAGGGTGAACACGGATAACGCCATGGTGGCCGGAACAACGGGCCGCGCTTTTGTGTGGTTCACGAACACGGGAGATGAATTGCTTTACGTTTCAATGACCGCGGAACTCGGCGAGTTGAATGGTTATTTTGACGGGTTTTACGGAGCCGTGAAGCCGGGTGAGGCAAAGGGCTTTAACCTGTATTACTCGGCGCCGGACTGTTTCGAGGGTTTTCAAGACGTTTTCATTAAGGCGGAGGCCTGCGACGAGGAAGGAAAGTGCAATGCTTTCGAGGAGAGATTCCGCGTCCAGGTTTACGCCGCGGATTCCTGCCGCGTCATGATGGACGGCAACGCTTCTTACGAGTATTATTCGGCTCCGGTTTCCGGAAAGTCCACCATCAGTTACTCGCGTTATTTCGACCCCACGGAGTACGACGTGCGCGTGGACGCCGACCCGCACTGCGTCGAGGTAGTCGGAGGGGAGTGGGCACGCGTGCCTTTCACCTTGTTCAACGAGGGTGCGGCCGGCTCGTTCGAGTTGAAATTGATCGGCGACAAGGAGGACGTGAACGCGGTTTTAAGCAATAACTACGTTTCGTTGAACCGCAACAACGCTGCCGACCTGTTCGTGGACGTCTCGCCTTCGCGCGTGAGGGCAGGCCGTTACTGGCTCACGCTTCAAACGCTTTTCAACGGCGTGGTGCTCGCGGAAAAGGACTTTTGTTTCGACGTTTTGGATGACCGCTCGGCTGAAGTGGTCCTGCAGTCATTCGTTGAGACCACGGCGTGCGGCCCCACGACCGTGAGGGGGGTTGCACAGAACCTGGGAGTGCGCGACGAGCAATACTCGTTTGACTTGCCGGAGTTCGCTTCGGCCGAGGGATTTTATTTGAAGCCAGGCGAGAAAACCGAGTTTGAAATAGTATTGAATTCGGAGAAAATGGCGCCCGGCTACTATGACTTGGAAGTGGGAGTGCGCACTCTGGACAACGAGGTTTCCGGAGTTGGGACGGCGACGATCCTCGTTAAGCCCTGCGTTCAAGAGGACTTGAGCGTTGAGGCCAAGGAGGAAGACGAATTCCTGAAACTCGTGGTGGAAGTTGACAACCCGTCCTCCCAGATGCTGGGCAACGTTTCCGTTACGGTAGAGGGCCTGCCGGAGTCATGGGAGGTTCTCGAGTCGGAGTTGTTTGACGTGCCCGCGGAATCCGTGGTTCCCGTGACCTTGTGGGTGAAGCCGGGTGCGGAGAACGCGGATAACGCCCGGGTCGTGGTTTCATCCAACGGCAAGGCAATAGCCGAAAAAGAGTTGGATGAACTGGAGGGCAGGCCTGCGGGCTTGACTGGTTTCGTTACCCTTGCCTTGAGTCAGAACGCCTTGTTCATCGCCGCGCTCGTGCTCATCGCCTTGCTCGTCATAGTTTTGACGGGCAGGAAGGAGGATGAGATGGCGGCCAGCGAGGGGCAGAAGAAGCTGGAAGTGGAGAAAGAGGTTGAGGAAAAGTGAGCGGTTCTTCAATTGCTTTCCTTGTGCTCCTGGTTTTTCTGCTCGTGCCTGATTTCCGTTACTCGGTGCTTCTTTTCCTGGAGTCGTTGAGCGCGATCGTGTTGATCGCGTTGTTGCTGGTTGCCGCGAAGTTCGCTTGACCCACCCCCCCGCACCCTTTTTTTAACTCCTTTTTCCTTACCATTCCTTATGCGTAAGGCAGTTGCGTTCTTGTTTTTGGTCGGCTTGTTGTCGGCGGCCCAATTGGTTTACAACGAGACCCAGGTTTACCGCCACACCCTGATTCCCGTGGAGTGCCAGCAGGGAGAGCACAGCATCGTTTTCTGGCGCGAGATGCGGGCTTACAACGTTACCACGGTTGAAGGCGGCATTGAACGCATCAAGCATTTCACGACGTTCACGCTTTACTTCAAGAACGAGGGCAACCAGACCTTGAAGGACTTGTTGTTGAAGGAGCACCTGCCCGAAATGGTTGCGGAGACGCCGGAGGACATCGCTAATTTCTCGATTACCCCGCACGGTTTTGAGCAGGGTTCGGTGGTCGTCACGTGGCTGTTTGAAAACGTGGAGCCCGGGGAAACGCGTTCCGTCAGTTACACCGTGGAAAAGGAGTTGAATGAAAGCGTTTTGGACGAGTTTGAAACGCCCAAGGTCGTGGTGGCGGCTTCAAACATTGAAGCGCCTTCAACCGGCGAAACGGGATTCGATTGGACCACTCCAGTAATCGCGGTTTTGACCATTGCAGTTGCGGGCCTGATTTATTATTTCACGCGCGGAACGGGTTACCAGGCGTAAATGCGTTTCAACGCGGTTTCAAGCATTGTTTTCAGGAGGACGGCTTCGTCTTCGGTGAGCGTCAAGGCAACCGTGTTCAGGCCTTCCCCGGTTTTCTGCGTCAGCTTCAAGTAATAGCCGTAATCGCTTTTGCTTACTGAGAGGGAGGCGTTTTGCACGGGGCCATCTGAAACGAACCGGCTCTTGCCCGGGTCGTGGAACAGTTCAATTGACGGCTTGCGGTCCATTAGAACGACCAGGATTTTGGAGATGTCCACGGGTGCGAGCTTGAACACCATCTTCTCGTTCCAGCCGAACCTTTTTTCTTCAACCTGTTTGGCCGCCTCAAGGAAAACGCTTTCGCGCTTGGCATTCAAGTCAAACTGCATTGCCGCGCCGTTGCCTGCCTTCCTCGGCTTGTAAAACACGAGCTTCTTGGAGTAATCCATTTCAACCACCGGAATTAAAAAAGGATTCAAACCATAAAATATGCACGGTGCTATTTATGAGGGCCAGAATAACCGATTACCGCGGGGGACGACACACGCAGAAACCGAACCAGATGGTAATGGAAGTTGACGGGGTTTCAACCAAGGAAGGGGCCGCTGAACTCGTCGGCAAACAGGTTGTCTGGGCGAGCCCCGCAGGCAAGAAAATCGCGGGCAAGGTGACTGGCCCGCACGGCAACAAGGGGCGCGTGCACGCCTTGTTCGAGAAGGGCCTGCCCGGCCAGGCAATCGGGACCCAAGCGGAAATAAAATGATTGTCCGAGAGGAGTCCGCGCAACTGGCCGTTGAAAAGTCCTCGCTCAAAGACCCTTTTCACGCCAGCGTTTTTTACAACCCCAGGATGCAATTCAACCGCTCGCTTTCCTCGCTTGCCGTGGGCGCTTCCGGAGCCAAAACGCTTTGCGACGGCTTGAGCGCTTCGGGCGCGCGCGGCATACGCTATTTTTTGGAGAACGGCTTGGAGGGAGTGGACTTCGTTGACGCCAACCCGGATGCCGTAAAACTCCTGCGCGGCAACGTGGAACGCAACCGCGTTTCCGGAAACGTCTTGGAGGGCGGATTCAACGAGTCGGTCAGGAAAAATTACGACTGGGTGGAGGTGGACCCGTTCGGCTCGCCCGCACCCTTCCTTGAAATTGCTTTCCAGCACGCGAAAAAATTCGTTTCAATTACGGCAACGGACCTGGCCAACCTGTGCTCCGCGCACAAGAACCGCCAGGAGGTTTGCCGGAGGGTTTACGGCGCCGAACCCCTGCACTGCCCTTTTTCCCACGAGCTCGCGTTGCGGATACTGGTTGCGAAATGCGTGCGCGTTGCAAATTCCTTGGGCTTGAAAGCGCGCCCCGTGCTCTCCTTTTATTGGGGCCACGCAACCAAGACAATCCTGAAGCTCGGCGAAGGGGCGCCTGAGGAGGGATTCGTTTCCTTTGACGGAAAAGAGGCGCGCGTTTCGCGCAAGGGCGCGGGGCCGTTGTGGGTTGGCGACTTATGTGACGTCGGATTCCTTCGCGAGTGCGCGAAACTCAATTGCAGGGGTTATGCCGACGAGAAAAAGATTGCGGAAACGCTTGAATTATTGGAGGGCGAACTCGGCTTGCCGCCGTTCCATTACGACTTGCACGCGTTGTCCGGCGCGTTTGGGGTCCCGACGCCGAAAAAGGAAGTGGTTCTCCGCGGTCTGCGTGACGCGGGTTGGCGCGCCGTTGAAACGCATTACTCGCCGAGGGCGATCAAAACGGATGCGCCATTCGAGGAAATCAGATGTTTACTTCCAGGTCGAGCGCCTTCTTGAGTTCGCGGTAGCGGTTGCGGATGGTTACCTCGGTTACGCCGGCGACGTCTGCAACCTCTTTTTGCGTGCGGCGCTCCCCTGTTAGCACGGAGGCGATGTAAACCGCGGCGGCTGCCACGCCCATGGGTCCGCGCCCGGAAATCAGGCCTTCCTCCATTGCGCGTTCCAGGATTTCCTTGGCTTTTTTCTGAGTTGACCCGCCGAGCTTCAAGGCGGTCACGAAGCGCGTGATGTAGAACTGGGGGTTGGTCAAGGGCACCCTAAGTTTCAGGTGCTGGGCTATCAGGCGGTAGGTGCGTCCGATTTCCTTTTTCGGGATTTCGGATTCCTTTGCGATTTCGTCTAGGGTGCGCGGTATTCCCGCCCTCCTGCACTCCGCGTAAATCACCGCAGCCACCACCGTTTCTATCTGCCTGCCGCGAATCAGGCCTTTTTCAACGCATTTGCGGTACAACAACGCCGACGCCTCGCGGATGCTTTCGTTGAGGCCCATATGCGACGCCACGCGGTTCAATTCGGTTAACGCGATTGCAAGGTTGCGTTCAATGCTGTTGGATATGGAGGCGCGCTTGTGCCACTTGCGCATGCGGTACCATTGCGCTTGTTGGGAAGGGGCTATTTTTCCGCCCGACGTGTCGCGGTTGTACTGGTCTATTTCCGTGACGAGGCCCCTGTTCGGGTTCATGTACTTCAGGGGTGCGCCGGTGCGCGTTCGGCTCGCGCGCTGTTCGGCGTCAAACGCCCGCCACTCCGGGCCCTCCTGAATCAGGTCCTCCTCTATTACGAGGCCGCAGTCCACGCAAACTATTTCGCCGTGCGCGGAGTCCTTGCGCAGGTTGGACCTGCCGCATTCGGGGCACTTCAGCCGGAAAAACACTTCGGGCTTGGGCCCTGGAACCACCGTCTTTTTTTTACTTGTCTTGCTTTTTTTCGGCATTTGAACGCATTCACCTTTTGGTTGAAACCTTTTTTCCGGCCAGCCCGCCGCGCGCGGGCTTGGCGAGGTACAAGGGTTTTCCCACCCTGCCAATCGTTTCCGTTATCACGGCCACTTTCCTGCCGCGCAGGAAGACCGGGCAACGGGTTTTCACGGGCTTGTCGTGGTCCACGGGCGCGAGAAGGATTCCCGCAGCCGTTTCCCTGACAACTTTGAATTCCATTCTGAAGAACAGGTTGCAAAACATTTATAAATGTTTTCCTTTATTAGGACTCCTTCTTCCCCGTTTTTTCATTATTGTTCCTTTATTAACAATGTGCGTTTAATGGTTTAACGGGGGGTGTTAGGCAATGGTTTGGGATTTGCTGGTTCAACGTTTGAGTAACGCGCTTTCAAGCGTTGTGGAGAGCTTCATGTTCGGGTTGGCTGACGTCCTCGTCGTATTGTTGTTCATGATTCTCGGCTGGGTGGTCGGAAACGTCTTGGTCAACGCCTTGAAGGCCTTCTTCAAGCAAATCAAGTTCAACCAGTCCCTCAAGAAGCGCGGGCTGGATGAATCCTTGTTCGGGTTCTCGGTTGAAACCGTTTTTGAAAAATTCGTCAAGTTGATGACTTACGCGGCGTTCCTCGGAATAGCCGCGGATGTGGTCAACCTGACCTTCCTCGGCGACCTCGTTTACTGGTTCGTGGGCTACGTTCCCCTGTTCGTCCAGGGCGCCGTGATAGTCGCCATCGCCTTGCTGGCGTCGGGCTACGTTACCCAGCACATGCGGGCTTCCAAGATACCCTTCTCAAACCTGTTTGCAACGCTGTTGCAGTTGCTCGTGGGCTACGTTGCGTTCGTGATGGCCCTGCCCCTTGTGCTGCCCAACGCGGACGTGTCGATTCTGTCAACGACGTTCACCCTCTTCGTGCTCGCGTTGGCGGTGGCAATCGGATTTGGTCTGGCAATAGCGTTGGGCCTCGGCCTCAAGGACACAGTGGCGGATATCGCGAAGAAAAAGAAGTCCGACTTTGAGAAAATAATCTAGTTTTTTTTTATTTTGGGGGGCTTGAACCCCTCAAACCCTTATTTTCATTGAGTCAAAACCAACCAGGAATTTTTCGGAATTGAATTCTTCTTCCAGCTCCTTTTGCGGGGCAACCGTATGCGTAAGGTGCACGGCCACGGTAAGTTTTGCGCCGACCCGTTCGCCCAACTCTTTTGCCTGGGGCAGCAACGAGTGGCTCAACGAAACCGAACCCGTCCACTCAAACTCGCTTAACGGCTTGCCTTTCCCCCAGACCTCGTGCACGGCTTTCCTCGCCTCCTCCTCCCTTGCAACCCACGAGTCCGCTATCAACAAGTTGCATCCCTTCACCAAGGCCAGGCTCTCTTTGCGGTAGTTGTTGCGTGAATCCGTCATCACGGCCACTTTTTTCCCGTTGCTCTCCAGGACCCATCCGTTGATGGGGAAACCGTGGTCCACCTCGATTGCGGTGATTTTCGTTCCCCCAACCGTAAACGGATGAAAGCGTTGGATGGGCTTCAATTCAAGGAAGCCCTCCCTAACGAGGTGCCGGTACCAGTTCTCGTGGAAAGTCACGTTCAACACGTCTTGGGTGGAGTAAACGGGTAGGGGAGTCTCCCTCCAGGAACGGAACTCGCCGATTCCGGAAATGTGGTCGTAATGGTAGTGCGTCAACAACAAGGCGTCAAGTTCGTTCGTGCAAAACCCTTCGCGAAGCATTTGTTGCTTGAAGTCGGGGCCTGCATCAACAAGGATTTTCTCGGTTCCATCCACGAGCAACCCGAACCGCGTCCGCGTTTCGCCGCTCAAACAAGTCCTGCATTCGCAGCCGGGTTTGGGGGTGCCCCACGCGCAACCACTGCCGAGCACGGTTACCTTTATTTGTTTCACTGAAAATCACCAAAACGCGTTCTCAACGCTCCGTCCTTGAACGCGTTTTCCTTTTATGGACTGGATAGTTCATTGAAAATCGCTTAACTTCACCAAGCAGGCGTATTGCTTCAAGGTGTCCCACTCGTGCCTCAAATGCTTTTGAATCGCCGCGTCCGCGGAGTGTTCTTCAAGGAACTGCTTGGTGCGCGGGTCGCTGGGATAACCCGAACCGAAGTCGCCGAGCTCCTCGGTCAACTCGGCCACGCGCTGTTCGCGCACCTCCTTGGCTATTATTGACGCTGCCGCCGCCATCACGTGATTGAAATCCGCCTTGTTCTCGGCGGTAACGTCCCCCGAATAATACTTCCCGATTCTGCGGGCGAACTTGGAGGGGTTCGGGTCCGGCGAATCCACTATCACGGGCGCTTCGGGAAGTTTTTTTAACGCGTCGGCAACTGCGCGCGCCTCCAACTCGTTCAAACTCACGCGCGAACGCATGGCGCGCGTAATCTCTTGGGCGGACAACTCCACGACGGATGCTTCGCCTTTGGTCATCAAGTAGTTGCGAAGCGAGGCGCGGGTTGAAGCCGTCAAGAGTTTTGAGTCGCGCACTCCTTTTGCCTTGAACTCCGGTTCAAGGGAGTCGTCGGCGCAATAGGCGCACACTATGAGTGGGCCTAGCACGCAGCCCCTACCCGCCTCGTCTGCACCGATTTTTTTCATTGTTTTGCCTGAAAATTAAAAATGGGGCCACGGGGATTTCCACGAACCTTTTCTTTGTAAAGAAAAGGTTCATCAAAAGAAACGCGCGGTTTCTTTCCGATGAAACGCTTTCTTTCCCAAAGAAAGGGTTTCGATTCGAACCCCGATCCACAGGTGTCCTCCGAAACGAAAACGCTTTGTCGCCTCCGCTTGGTGCTGCGACTCCTCCGCGTTTTCCTTTCATGGTTTTTGCTCTTCACGAGTCCGAGCTCCATTACTTCAATCATCGCCCTAGCGGGCTCTTCACATTTGCTTTTTTCAAGCCCTACCCCTTTGACGGGGGAGGGTGTCTGGAGCCTGTTGTTCTACCAGGTTATACCATAGCCCCACAGAAGATAATACGCGCATTCACAAATTAAAACGCTTTTTATTGGCTATTTAAAACCGAAAACCTTTAAATACTTGTTACCCACTAGTAGTAACAAGGTGGAATCATGCGTCATTTCAAGTTTTATTTGGGAGTGCTAGCTTTCCTGTTGCTCGTGCCCCTAACGTCGGCTGCAGGCGGCGGTTTTGCTTCGTGCACGCCCGGCCCCAGAGGCGGCGTGGGAGACCAGTATTGCGGTAGTTTCAACCACGTTTGCACCACCCAGAGTTCCGGCGAATACGGGAGTTACGCCTGCAACGTTGACAACCCTTTCCAGTTGTGTAATACGGCTTGTTCGGCGGGCGCAAACAATTACGGAGAATGCGTTTGCGTTCACAACGACGACGGCTCGTGCGTTTCGCCGAGCCAATGCATTTCGGGCAGCCACCAGGGGGTCGGCGGTTCGTGTACGGTCAACGGCGAAACCGGTGAGATCTGGGCCTGCAAGTGTTCTTCGTGTAGTAACACGTTAACGTATTGCAAGGAGGTTCCCGAGCCCACCCCTACCCAAGAGCCCGAGGAAGAGCCGGAAGAGGATGAGGAAGAGGGCTCCAACTGGTATTACAATCCTTACGGTCCTTACTGCCGTTTGAGTGCCTACCCATCCTACCTGTATCCCGGCAGTTCATCCGAAATCAGCGTAATTTATTACAACTTGTTTTTCCCGCCTTGGAGCGTTTTCGTTGACTGCGGGAACGGTCATTCAACGTATGCCTTCGGCTGTTACGGGACGACCGGCTATTGTTATGCCGAATGCAGTTACCCTTCGGCTGGAACTTATTACGTTAACGCTTATGCCGCGGGCACGTTCTGTTACCCGACCGTGGTCAACGTGGTCGGGGAAGGCGGCGGGGAAGGCGAGCCGGAACCCACGCCCACGGTTTACCCGTCTTCGTGCGAGGTGAACACGAATCCCGACGTAATTGAAGGTTCGGGCGAGTCCACGATTACGGTTGAATACTCCAACATGTTCGAGGCGCCCGACGACGCACTTGTAATCTGCGGCAACGGCGAAACCGTTTACGCGGACTGCGAGGGCAGCGCGGTGCACGGCTCCTGCGTGGGCACTTGTGCTTACGGGGCGGCCGGCGAGTACCCCGCATATTACACGGTTGACTCAGTGGTAGATGGTTGGAGGTGTTCGCCGGACAGCGTGTTGCTCGTGGAAGAAGACGAGCCCGAGTGCGAGGACCCGGGCGACTTCATCGTGCGCGTAACCGACCGGGTCAACGACGACCCGATTGAGGACGCCAGCGTTGTTTTTGATAACCAGGAAGTTTTCTTCACGGACGAAAACGGGGAGGCATTTGTTTACGACGTTGAAGACGGGACGCATTCGTTTATTGCGTCGCGAATCGGTTACGAGTCGCGCACGGTTCAAGCCGACGCCGAGTGCGGGGAAACCACGGTAGTAGAAATCGCGTTGAACCCGTACCTGGACGAGTCGTGCCAGACCACGGTCAATCCCGCCACCGTGCGCGGGGGCGGCCGGTCTACGGTAACCGTGCTATTCAACGGGTTTGCTGAAGAGCCCTCGCAGGCGCTGATTGATTGCGGAAACGGTCAAATCGTTTCTTCGGGCGAATGTGCTTATTCGGATGGAAGCGGGTCGTGCACCGCGCAATGCGGTTACGGTTTTGAAAGCGATTACCCGGTTTATTACGTGGTCAATTCCAACGTGGACGGCTTGCAGTGCTCGTCCGCCAACGTGAAGGTCGTCGCCCCCATTCCGGAAACCGGCAATTTGTTGGTGAAGGTCACCGAGTGTGCAACCGGCAAGGCGATTCAAAGCGCGCTCTTGGAGGTTTATCCGCGCCTTGCAACCCAGCCAATTGAACCGCGTTATTACACTGACCAGTACGGCCAGGCAACCGCGGTGCTTGGTGCGGGCGTTTACGACGTTGAGGCGTCAAAAACCGGTTACCTGGCAGAGCGCGCTTCGGCAACGGTGATCGCGGGCAGGACTACTTCGCTCGCGATTTGCCTGGATTACGGCGAGGAGGGCTGTTCTTATTCTGTTGAATTGCTTGGCGGTTCGGCCGAGGACGGCTACCAGTTGAAGGTGTCCAGCTTGGTGAACCAGTCGCAAACCATTTACGTTACTTATTCAAATGACTACGTTTCGGGTCCCGCGCTCGTGCAGTTGCTTGCCTACCAGGAAACGGTCATGGACGTTGAAGCAATTCCCCAGGGCGGCGCGGGCGGGGTATTTGCAATCCTGACCTTCCGCGACGAATTCGGTTCGTGCACGAAGAACGTCCAGCTCCCATTCAATTTGAACGAGGGGCTGACAATTGACGCGATTGAAACCGAGAAAACGGCTTTCGGCGGGCAGGAAACGTGTTTTGCGTTGTTGGTGCGCAACCACGGCCTTGACCGCGGCCAGGTAGTGCTTTCGGCGACCCCCTTCGGCTCCACGCAGGATTACGACTGGAATTTTGAGCCCGAAGCATTCATGATTGCCTCGCAGGAAACGCGTTACGTTGAATTCTGCGTAGACGTTCCGGGCGGCGCCAACGAGGACGCCTCCTATTTCATTAACGCATCCAGCCCGCTGGGCGACGACTCCACTAGCGTTCACTTGAACGTTCCAGGTGCCGCGTTTTCCACGAGCCTTGAAGGCGGATGTAAATCAGTGGATTCCACGACCACGGTCACCCTCGTGGAACTCAACGTTTACAACTCGGCGTTCAGCGGCGACTACAAGATTGAACTCGGGGAAAACGAGTTGGGAGCCGTTACGCAGGAAAACCTTTACGCTTTTGGCAAGGGCGAGACGCGCACGATTTTCATGCGCCTGAACGCCTTCGGAAAGGAGGCAGGCAGTTACTACGTGGAGTTCCGGCTCGTTCACGAGGGCGCAGTTGTTTACCAGGACGACTTGTGCTTCAAGGTGGCGGGCGACAACGAGGTTTACGCGCAACTCGTGCCCAACGTGTTGAGCGTGCCCAAGGGTTCGGGTGCGAGCACGTTCCTCAAACTCAAGAACCTCGGCACCGTGCGCTCAATCTATGATGTGAAGACCACGGGCAACCTCAACGTTTTGGTTACGCCGGACACGGTCGCACTCAACCCGGACGAGGAAGCCAGCGTGGAAATACACGTTTCCGCGGGTTCAACTGCGAAGGGTTCTTACACGGTTCCCGTCCAGGTTTGGGGCCGCGAAGGCGGGGCCACGAAGCATTATTATGATGACTATCTTGACGTTGACTTTTACTGCGGCGACGGCGAATCCGAGAGCAAGACGTGTTACGGCGAGTCCGGCTCCTGCTCGGCTTATTGTTCTTACGCGGACAGCGGGTATTACTACGAGCCCGAGGCAGAAGCGGACGGCACTGACTGCGACGATTACGCGGGTTACGTGCGCGTGTTCGACGAGTTTGACGACGATTCGTGCACCGTGAACGTTGACGGCAACGCCTTGACCGAAGGCGAGTCAACGCAGGTGAAAGTGAGTTACTTTGACCTGCATTCCTCGTCCATCATAAGCGTTGAAGTGAATTGCGGGAACGGGGAAACGCACGCCTGCACCGGCGACTCGGGCGACGACGACTGCACGGTGACCTGCGATTACGATGACGAGGGGCACTACGTTGTCTCGGCAAAAGCAGGCGGCGTCACATGTTATGATGCGCGCGTGAGCGTGTGGGATGAGGAAGACGGAGAGTGCATCCTCGGCACGAACAAGCAGAACGCGTTGGAAGACGAGTCGGTGCGCTTGACCGCGCGGTATTACGGTTTTGAGGACGGTGGATACTACGAAACCGTGAAGGGCAGCGAATTGCTGGAAACAGAGAACCTGCTCGTGAACATCGTGAGCGCGTCCGGCCACGGTTCGTTCAACGTGGAGGAGTCCGACTCCCTCCAAATAGTTGCTTCCAACCAGATTGAACTGCCGGTTTCGGGCGCCACGAGTTACCCTGTGGTGTTGAAGAACAACAATTATTACACGTTGAGTTCCGTGCTCCTGTCAGTGGAGGGATTGCCCATAGGCGTTACAGCAACCCCAATCTCCCCGCTGGAGTTGGAGCCGGGCGAGGAGCGCACGGTTTATTTGTACCTACGCTCGGATGAAGCCCTTGAAGGCACTTATCAGTTGACGTTGCAGGCGCACTCGGCCATACTGAGTTCGCGCAAGAAAACCGTTCCGCTGGTGGTCAAGTCGCCCACGGCGGAGGAGTTGAACGTAGCCGTGCAGCAGGGCGCCGTGGTTTCCACCACGCTGGACGGCTTGCCGGCGTTGAAGACCGCGTTCACGGTCACCAACAACGAGGAGGTTGCGGTTGGAATCACGCCTTCCCTTGCATTGCCGGAAGGATGGAATTACGCGTTGTCGCCCAACTCGTTGTCCTTGCAACCCGGGGAAACCCAGCAGTTGCAGGCCACCTTGATCCCGCCCCAAGACGGAGGGGAGGGAGAAATAGAGTTGTTGTTGCGTGCGAATAACAAGGTAAAGCGCGTCGCCGTGAACGTTGAGCCCGACCAGGGACTGTTGTCGCTCGGCTTCTTTACCGCGGCACTCGGCTCCAATTTCGCGTTGCTCGTCCTCGTCGTCCTCTTACTGGCGGGCGGATACCTGCTTTACTCGGCGGACCGCAGGATGCAGGAAGCGGAAGAGCCGACCGAGGTTTCAATCAGTGAAAGCAAAAAGAAGAAGCGCGGCAAGGGTGTTTCAAAGTGAATAAATCGTTTTCGTTTTTGATGCTTTTTTCGGCCCTGGCGTTTGCCTCGGCCCTTGACTTTACTGGCCCGTCCTACAAAGAGGGCTGCCAGTGCGACCCGCTGGAGTTCAACCTGTTGTTGGAACACACGGCAGGCGAAGGCGAGGTGTACGCGTTGACCATTCGCGCCGGAGAAGACGAAACATTCACGACCTTCGTTACCCCGCGCCTGGAAATGTCTCCGCATTCCTCGCTACCCGTGGTCGCGTTCATGACGCCTCACTGCGACGCGCTGCCCGGAGAATACGATTTCACGATTACGGCGGTGGGCTCCCGCGGCACGGTTTTGACCGCGACGGGAACCGCGAACATAGAGCAGTGCCACTACCTCCAGATTGAGAACACCGCCGAGCAAGCCGTATGTCAGGGCGACGAGGCGCGCTACGTAATCCGCTTGAAGAATTCTGGCATGTTCGCCGAAGCGGGTCACGTGTTCACGGACCTGCCTTACGGCTTGTATGAATTGAATGATTACGCGTTTGACTTGTCTCCCGGCGAGGAAAAGGAATTCAACTTGTATGTTACGTCGCCCATTGACTTTCCGCCCCAAAAACTTCCGTTCAAAATCAGTGCGACGAGCGCCTACACGTACCGCGACTCTTACGCCACTTTCGAGGCTGTGGACTGCACGGGCATGGAAATAGAGGTGCCGGACTACTGCATCCCGGTGAACCCTGGCGAGACGGTTAAGGACTACGTTCGCCTCACCAACACGGGCGTGGACGACTCGTTTGACATAACTGCTTATTGCCCGCCCTTCGTCTCGGTTTCACCGTTGAGCGTGGACTTGGATAACGGCGAATCCGCGCAACTCACGCTGGAAATATCTCCCGAACAACAGCACTTGGACCAGGAATTCTCGTGCCGCATCTCAGTTGAATCCCGGAAATACGGTCGCGTGTTCGAGGACGAGGCGCGCATCTGCGTGCAAAAACTATACGACTTGGACTTGGCTTCATTGTCGGGTTCCTCGGTAACCGTGTGCAAGGGCGACGCAGCCAACCTCGGCTTCACGATAACGAACAAGGGCAAGCCTGCGGTTTACTCGCTGTCAACTACGCGCGGAACGATTTCCAAGGCCTCAACGTCGCTGGTCCAAACGGGAACTGACTCGTTTTCGGTGAGCGTTGAAACCTCGGCCTTGGCCCCCTCAACTTATCCCGTCACCGTGAAAGCCGAAGGCCAGTTTCACACCGAAACCGAGACCGTTCAGTTGATTGTTGAAAACTGTTTTGAGTCCGATTTGACTGTTTCACCGAACCGCTTGGACATCTGCGCGGGCGAAACCCTTGACGCGCGGCTCACGCTGCGCAACCAAGGCACGCGCCAGTTGTCCTTTGACGTGGTTGCCTTGTCGCACCAGTCCTATTTGAATGCGGTGCCGCAGCCCTCTTCGCTCACCCTCAACGGCGGGCAGTTGTCCGACGTGAACGTGCGCGTTTCGGCTTTGCATGACGCGCCCGACAACGCCGACTCAGTGATTTCGTTGACCGCTTCTTCGGCCAGGACCGTTTCCTCGGCCGACCTATCGGTTCACGTGCTTCCCTCCAACGTCTGCCACGCCATCGCGTTGAACGCGGGACCGAGGAAGGACGTTGAAGTGTGCAAGGGCGACACGTTTGAAATAACGATTACCAACAACGGTCGTTTTGCTGAAACCCTTTCATTGAACTTGACGGGCCCGAACTGGGCGTTCATCACCCCCCCGACCCTGACGGTCGGGGCCGGCGAGTCCAAGACGGCTTACGTGTTTTACGCGCCGCCCTACAACACGCCGAAAGGCGAGTATGAAATCGTTTTCACGGCGTCCAACAACCGCGTAAGCAACAGCGTGCGCTTGTTCGTTGGCGTTTACCCGGTCGGCGGACTCGGCCAGCAGGTGCCGGATTACGAGGCGCCCGACTACAAGCTCGGCTTTGAAGCGCCGTTGGACTGGTCGTTCGAGGAAGGCGCTTCGCGCCCGGTCACCTTCACGTTGAGCAACGATGGAATCGCACCCCTCACGAACCTTCTGGTTTACCTGGAGAGCGACGACTTGCAGGTGCTCAACGAGTCAGTCGCGCCCATAACCCTGTTGCCCGGCGAGTCGCGCCAGCTAACCCTTCAACTCGCCCCAATGCGTTTTGAAGGCGGGTTCGCAACCATGGTTCGCGCAGTTGCAAACGAACGCTTCATTGAGAAGTCGGTCACCGTGGAAGTCAGGAAGCCCACGCTCCTCACCGGGTTCGAGGGATTCTATTACTACCGCGTCGGCAACGAGTCATTCGTCAACGCTTCAATCAACGTGTCCAACTACGGCGACCCCGTCACGGTGCGCCCCAGCGTTTACGGCTTGGACGAGGCGTCATTCAACGTGAACGAGTTCTCGTTGGGAAGCGGGGAACAATTCAACCTCGTTGTCTCCAGCAGGACAATCACGGAAGCAAACCGCACCGCGTACCTCTACTTTGAAACCGGCCGCGGCACGTATTACGACGAATTCCTTGCCTTACCCGAGCCCTCGGCCGCAACCGGCTTCTTCGTTGCCGCCGCGACCCTCACCGGAATAATCCTGGCATTGCTCGCCGCGCTGTTCCTGTATTACCTGGCCGTCGTTCACGGCAAGAATAAATAACCCCCTCTTCTTTTTTCATTTGTATGAACCGCGTCTCAACAGGAATCCCGGGATTGGATGAAATAATCGAGGGCGGCTTCCCGGAGTCCTCCAGCATTCTCTTGAGCGGAGGTTCGGGCACGGGGAAAAGCATTTTCGGCATGCAATACCTTTATCACGGTGCGAAACAAAAAGGCGAGCCCGGCGTTTACATAACGATGGAGGAGGGCCCCCACAACCTGTGGTGGAACACGCAACGCTTTCGCTGGGACCTGTTGCCGCTGGAACAAAAAAACTTGTTGAGGATTTACAAGTTCGAGCCCAGCAAGGAAAACAAGGACGACCTGGCAGACCAGACCAGCAAGATAATCGAGAAGGCGCAGTCCTTGAACGCAAAACGCCTCGTGATTGACTCCATCACCGCTTTCTCGTTCTGGACCGAGAAGAGCTCGGACATCCGTTACGCCGTATACAATTTAATAAACGAGTTGCGCAAACTCAAGTGCACCACGCTCCTCACGTGCGAAACAATTGGCGGAAAAAACGAGATTAGCAGGTTCGGCGTAGAGGAATTCCTGGCTGACGGAGTGCTCCAACTCCACTTCTCGCCGCCGCACCGCTACGCGGTCGTGAGAAA
>DALH01000053.1:0-9139 GCA_002499405.1 Candidatus Micrarchaeota archaeon UBA95
TTCTCAGCCTACTGCGCTAAGGAAACTTGCTTCCCTCGCCCACTGCTCGCACTGCCAGAGTTGTTCCTCGTTCAGGATGCCTTCGTGCAACAGGAAGTGGCGCTCGTTGCGCAAACTCGTGTTCAGCATTTCTGGTCCGTCCGTGTTAATCGTGAACTTGACTTCCTCTTCGAGGAAGCGTTTTACCGCGAACGCGAGCTCGTCCGTGTTTTTGACGGCGTGCGTTTCAAGGTTGGAGGTGGGGCAGAGTTCCAAGACGACGTCTTTGTCGCGAATCAAGCGGAGCAGGGACTCATCCCACGCGGCGTGCACGCCGTGGCCGATGCGGTCAACTCCGAGTTCCTGGACTGCGCAGGCAATGTCTTCGCCGGACACCTCGCCGACGTGGGCCGTCAAGCCCAAGCCCGCCTTCCGCGCTTCCGCATACAAGTCCGCGTAGTCCCCCAGCCGGAAATCGTCTTTTCTCGGGCCGCCGATGTCTATTCCCACGACGCCGCGGTCCTTGTACTTGATTGCCTTGCGGAGAATCACTTCGTTTAATTCCTTTGAGAACCGGCTGCGGTCCAGCATGAAAATCAAACCCGCTTCAACCGGGTATTCCAGCATGGCACGCTCCATGCCGCGGATGGAAGCGAAAATGATGTGATCCAAATCCCTTTCCCCGCCCCGGTTGCGAAGCATGGGGTTGAAGCGCAGTTCCAGCCGCGTGATGAGGTTGGCGCGGTATGCGCCGCCCACGATTGAGTAAACGCTTTGCTCCATTGCCTCGGGCGACGACTGAATCAACTCGGTTATGTCGAAGAGTTTAAGGTAGTCGTTCAACGACTTGATTTTCCCGGGTTGAACTGTTATGGTTTCCAGGAATTTCCAGTAATTCCTCCCCGTGGTCTTGATTCCCTGCGAGTGCGCGAGGAACCACATTATTTCGGGGCTTACGCCGGAGCCGACGTGGACGTGCAACTCCGTTAACTCGTAGTAGTTCTCGGGCAGTCCCGTGTGAACGAATTCGGCGCGCTCGCGGTGAACCATAATCTTTTTGTTGTAATGGCTTATTAATACCTCATGGAAAAAGCTGGAAAGCCGAGGATTCTCGTAATCAACCCGGGGTCGACGTCAACCAAACTCGCGATTTTTGAAGGGGAAAAAGAGGTTGCCGGCAGGGAGTTGAGGCATCCCCCTGAGGAACTCGAGGAATTCGCCGGCATCTCGGAACAAGCGGATTTTAGGACTGCGGCCGTGCTTGACTTCCTTAAAAAAATCGGCTCCCTCGATTACATAGTCGCGCGCGGCGGCCTGCTTGGGCGCATCAAGGGCGGGACTTACAAAATCAACGAGGAAATGCTTGACACCCTCAAAAAACAGCCTTTCGGCGAACACGCGTGCAACTTGGGGGCCCTTATTGCAAAGGAGATTCAGGACGGCGGAAAATACGGAAAACCCGAAATCCTGGTGGTTGACCCACCCTCCGTCTTTGAAACGGTTCCGCCCAAGACCGGCCACCCGAAAATAGACGAATACGCCCAAAAACGATTCCACGCCTTGAACCACAAAGCCGTTTTGCGTCTGGCCGCAAAAGAACTCGGTTTTCCGCTGGAAGAATCCAGCGTTATCGTGGCGCACTTGGGCGGCGGGGCGACAATTGCATTACACGAAAACAACCGGGCGGTCAGGGTGACCGACGGCTTGGACGAGGGCCCGATGACGCCCCAAAGAAGCGGAACGGTTCCATCCGGGGCCACACTACTCTTTAACGAAGACAATCTCAGCTCCGCAATTGATGAACACCCGAAAAAAAGGATGAGTAAAAAAGAGGCCAAGGCGCTTTGTACAAAAGGGCGTAAAAAAACGCTGGGTGACCTCGTGGGTGGAGGCGGGTTCCGCGCATACCTCGGAACCACGGACTTCGATAAAATAGAGGAAATGCTGAAAGACAAAAAGCACCCAAAACACGGGAAAGCGAAGGAAATCGTGGACGCCTTCATTGACTCGGTCGCGGAACACATCGGCGCATTCGCAATGCACGCCCCAAAACTCGACGCAATACTTATTACGGGCGGACTGGCGAACTCCAAACTCATCGAAAAGGAGTTGCGACGCAAACTCCAAAAAAGCTATTTGGGCGGGGTCACCGTAAAATTTTATCCGCGCACATTCGAGATGGGGGCGCTCCGCGACGGCGCGCTCCGCTTGTACAACGGCGAGGAAAAAGCGAAGAATTACAAGCGGCCGGCGAAGTGATTGCGCGTTTCAATCAATTTTTCTTCAGGAGAATGAGTTTGTCCCCGTCGGTCAAGTCAACGGCTTTCCTGTCCCCCTTTTTTGTAATGAACACGTGTTCCGGCGTGGTTTTCAGGCCGGCGGTTTCCACGAGGTCTCCCTTGTAGGGGCGGCAATTGAGCACGTACACGCGCACTTTTTTCTTGGTTCCGTCCACGAACCCGTCCACGAACGCTTCTTCGCCGGGCGGCAGCGCCAGTCCCTGGTAACCGTCCTCGTTGGTTTCAAGGAGTTCGGGGTATTCCGCGGAATATTTTTTCCAGAGTTCCTCCATCGTCGTCTCAACGCCGTTGCACGTGACGCGCGTGTCCGGCGCGAACGACTGGAAGGGGTCGTGGCGGCAGTCACCGAGCAGGGCGCCCGCGCGCGCCCCCGTGGCGTCGACGAAGGGCGCCCGTTCCTGCTTGGAGTTGTCAATCAGCAGCTTGATTGAATCCGAGTAATCGAATACGCGCATGCCGCGGCCGAGTTGGGAGCCTACCGCCATTATGCCGCCCATCACGAAGAGGCAGATGAGGAGGGCGGCGGTTATCACGTCGCCCAGGGACTCGCGCCAGAAAGACAACAACAAAAAGGACAAGACGAACAGGGTGACCGTGATGGCGATGCTGGTGTTGCTCGCGGGAACCCTCGCCTTCAAACGCTCTTTTTCAAGGAGTTTTTTTCCGTTGCCGGCGGGAACGGCTTCAATGAGGGGCGCGTTCTCGTTCTCCGGGTTTTGTTTCACCACGACGTCGAAGAGTTTCTGCACCGGCATCAACTCGCTCATCGCCTGCGCCAGCATGCTCTTGCCCGTGCCGGGCGTCCCAATCAACAAGACGTTGCGTTTTTGCGAGGCCGCCTTCCGGATTATTTCAACGCTTCGCTCCTGTCCCACGACCTGGTCCACGAGCTTCTTCTTGACTTTGACCGTGGCCGTGGTTTTGAAGCCCTCCGGCAGGTAACCACGTGTTTTCCTGGTTTTGCCTTTGGCGGCCTTCTTTTTGGGCATGATAAATAGTTCTCTGCAAACTAATAAAACGGTTTGCGAAATAAAAGTAGTGGAATGATTGGGTTGACGGTTCTCGGCAGCGCCGCCTCTCTTCCAACCAAGAGGCGCGTGCCCGCGTGTTACGCGGCGCGCTACGGGGGCGTCTACCTGTTCGACGCCTGCGAGGGCGTGCAACGCCAGATGATGAAGTACGGCGTGAGCTACTCCAAGGTTAAAGCCGTTTTCTTGACGCACCTGCACGCCGACCACTGGCTGGGCCTCCTCGGCTTGACGCAGACCCTTAACATGGCTGGGCGGCGCGAAAAACTCCTGGTTTTCGGCCCGCGCGGAACCAAGAAATTCTTTGAAACCCTTTTTTCAACCAGGGAGTTGCACACCTCTTTTCCGGTTGCCGTGAAAGACGTGCGAAAAGGCGAGGTATTCAAAACCGAGTTGTTCGCCGTGGAGGCGTTCCCCGTGGAACACGGGTGCGCGGCCGTTGGCTACGCCTTGAAGGAACCCTCCAAACTCCGCTTCCACGAGGAAAAAGCCAAGTCAAAAGGCGTGAAAGGCGTCCTGTTCACGGAACTCTCCAACAAAGGCGAACTCGTGGTCAATGACAGGAAGGTGCGGCTCAAGGACGTGACCTACCGGCAACCCGGCAAGAAAATCGTGTTCAGCGGGGACACCCGGCCCTGCAACGAACTCGAAAAAGCAGCGAAAGACGCTGACCTCCTCGTGATGGACTCCTGTTTTTCGGGCGCGGACGCCGGACTCGCAAAAGACAAAAAGCATTCAACCGCGTTGCAGGCCGCACAAACCGCTAAAAAAGCCAAGGCGAAAAAACTGTTGCTGACCCATTTCAGCAACCGCTACGAAGACCGCCTCCCCCTCCTGAAAGAGGCGAGCGCGGTTTTTGAGGAAACCCTTCTCGCCGAAGAAGGACTGGAGTTGACTATATGACCAAGAAAGCGGACAAGAAGGAAAAAAAGGAGGGAAACAAGCTGGAAACGCTCATACTCATAATCGTGGGAATCGGCGTCTTCTCGACAATAGTGTTGTTCGCCTTGTCCAACCAACCCGCCGAGAAAACAATTAACGGGGTCCTCGTCAAAGCCGACTGGAACCAAATCAAGGCAGCCCTGAAAGGCGACCGGCTCGTCAGCGAGGCACGAATGTATTCCGGCCAAAGCGAACTAAATTCCGCACTCACCGTTTTAATGGTCCAAGTCGCGGACGAAGCCCGCCAAGCCAACAAGGAGTCTTGGACTTACGGAGTTGTGCCCGGCGAGGAAAGCGTGGGCTGCACCGAGGAAACCAATTTCTGTTCGGACCCCAACATCGTGCTCCTCATAGGCGACTGCAACTGCATCTACGTCAGCGACGGCAAGGTCTTCGTTGAAGCCGACACGGAAACCGTGAAAGGCGAGTGGACCGTGCGCGCAGCCCAAGTCCTCGGCACGGCGATGGTCTCCTAACCCACCTCTTTTTGCGGGCCCCTCGTCTTGGACGCTTCCTCCTGGGAGGCGCGCCACACCGAGCCGTATTTCTCGCTTAATTGTTGTTCAACGTTTTTGGCGCGGGTCGACGCCTCGCGCACGAACTCGGTTTCAATCAACTCCGCGCCTTTGCCCACCGCGATGTCGCCCGCCAAGCGAATCAACCCGCTCAACTCGCGGAAGCGAAGCGTCAACGCGTCTTCTTCGCCGTCGAACTCGGAAGCGATTCTCTGCGCTTGTTCGCACAACTCGTGCACGGCTTCGGGGGAGGCGTGCGGAATCTTGCCGTCCTTCCGGATTTCCTGTGCCGTGAACTGCATGAGTTTCTCGCGGTTTCCGGGGGTGTCCGGCATTGCGGTTTCCAACAACACTTCGTAACCGTTTCCCTTGATGCGCGAGCGCAGGGGCGGCAGAATGTAAGGCAAGTCGTTTATGTTGCTTGCGGCGACGAGAATGAAGTCACAGGGAACCGCGTCCACGCGCACGCTTGCACCCGCGCTCTGCGGGTTCCTGCCCGTAATTGAATACTTTTTTTCCTGCATGGCCGTGAACAAGTAGCGTTGCACCCCGGCCAAAGCGCTCAACTCGTCGATGAACAAAACTCCTTGGTGCGCCTCGTGCACGGTTCCGGGCACGACGCGCTGGTAGGCGGGCGTTCCGATTTGGTGGTGGCCGCCGTAAGGGTCGTGTTTGACGTCGCCCAACAACTCCGTTTCACTCGCCCCGGTGGCTATCACGAACGGCTTCCTGTCAAAGGGGACCAGCACCTTGCGTGGGCCTTTGCGCTTTAATTCCTCGACGGCTTCCATTGACTTCTGGTCCAGTATGCGCACTTTTTCGCCGGCGCGCTCGTAAACGATTATTTCCTCGCTGTTGTCGTCGAGGAGGCGCGTGGTGTGCACGCGCTCCGCTTTTTCCTGCACGCCCACGTAAATGTTGGGGAATGGGTTTTCAGAGAAGCGCTTGTCCAAGCCGCACTTTGGGCAGGCCTGTTCCGCGGCGCGGCTCAAAGAACCGCACTTGCGGCAACGGAAGCCGAGGCGTTCGGCAACGAAGGAGGGCGCTTCAATTGGTTCCACGAGCCGGCCCCGCGTCACGGTTTCGAGGCGTTTCTCTTTTTCAGCTTGCTTCAGGGAACGCACTTCCAGTGCGGGGCGTTCGGGGTTCGCCGAGTTATGCAAAACGCTTATTTCCTCGGTTGGTTTGGGGAGGTGGTATGCTATTGCCTGCGCAATCATGCTCTTGCCGGTGCCCGGCGGGGCCACCATGAGCAGGTGGCGGTGTTGGTGGCCAACGATTTTGGCTATGTGCACTGCATTATCCTGGCCGATTACCTGCTCCAATGGGTCCCTAGGGATTTCCACTTCCGCCGTTGAATTCATATCATCAACGCCGCCAATTCCATCGCGGCTCGTTTGACGCCGCCTTCGTTGGATAAAATCAACAAGTTGTTGTCCACGAGGGTCGCAACCATCTGTCCCCGGGAATCAAGCGCCGTAAGATTCCTTTTCGAGCCCTCAAAAGAGGGGGTCAAACCGAGTTGCGCGCACGCCTTCCTGAATCCGGCCTCGCTGACCTCTTTCTTCAAGTGCACGATTCCCCTGCCACGCGGCGAAACCGTGGCGTAGGCAACGCTTCGCTTGTTTTTGACTTCCTTTATCAGTTTACGCATATGAAAAGAAAAGAATTGGAAAATAAAATGTTATTGGGCTAAGGCAATCACGGGCTTTGCTGGCTTGCGTGAAAGGTTTCCTGCGCGCACTCCCACCAGGCACTGGACGCCCTTGCTCTCGCTCAAGTCCACGAGGCGCTGCGTTATGATGCCGTCCAACACGACTATATCCACGCCTTCCGCTACGTCAAGGGCCTTCATGATTTCCCTGATGGGCACCTCGTTTATGGTTGAACCGTCGGCGGCAAGGAACCTCGCCTTCAGCGAGCCCTCCAACCCCTTCAACACGCTTTTACCCGCGCCGATTTTGGTTTGGTCTTCCGAAGAAGTTTGGTCTTCCAAAGAGTAATCGGGTTGGCGGGGCAGGATGGGTTCAACGATGATTGGCTCCGCACGTGGTTCGTCTTGGCTTCCGCGGTAGTGGTACGCGGAGCGGTCGCGATAGTCGTTCCTGCCCCCGCGCTCAAAGCGTTGTTCGCGCTTGTTGTCCAGGTTTGAAACGGCTTCGGTAATCGGAGTCCTTGAACGCAACGCTTTGATGAGTTCCTTGCGCGTCAACTCCTCTACTTCCTTGCCGTCGGGGGCGCGCGCCACGAAGTCAATGTCGGTGGCTGCAACGAGTTCGCGCAGGATTATGTCGCCTCCGCGGTCGCCGTCTAGGAACGCCGTGGCCTCCTTTTCGCGGGCGAGTTGTGAAACGGTTTTGCCCACCTTGGCTCCGCCTATGGCGACCACGTTTTTGATGCTGTTCCTCAACAGGTTGGCCACGTCCGCCCTTCCCTCCACGAGGATTACTTCGTCGCTGGCCGCAACCTCGGGCCCGGCAGGCAACTTGTCGGCTCCATAGGAAACGATTTCGGAGACCTTGGCGTCCTTGCGCACTATTTCGCTCAATTCCTTGCTTTCGGGAATCTCGGAGTGCACGAGCGAAGACAACAATTGTTTTGCGCGGTCAACGAGGACCTTGCGCTTCAACGAGCGCGTGTCCTCTATGCGTGCCACCTTAACCGTGGCGTCGCAGGGCCCCACGCGGTCCACTATCTCCAATGCCGCCGCGAGGATGCTGGTCTCCACCATGTCCAAACTCGACGGGACCGCGATGCTACCCGTTGTGCGGCCCTTGTGAACCCTGGAGTCCACCTCAATGCGGCCGATGCGGCCGTTTTTCTGGAGTTCCCGGAAGTCGAGGTCGTCGCCGAGGAGTCCCTCGGTCTGGCCGAACAACGCTCCAACGATGTCCGGCTTTTCAACGATTCCATTCACCTCAAAATCCGCTTTAACCATGTATTTGACCGTGTCAATGTATGATTTACCCATTTTTTTTCACCTTGTATTCTTCGTATTTCGCTGCTATTTCCTCTATTGTGCGAAGCCCCAAAAAGGTCTTCAAGCGTTTTCGCGGCAGGCGGTCCAAGACGAACCCGAAACCCCCGCAAGAGAAAAGGTGCTCGAACTCTTCGTTCTTGCGTTTTCCCTCGTCGTCGTAATCAAAGAGAAGCACCACGCTTTTGGGCCGGGCTCCCGACAACTCCAGCGCGCGCGCCACGACGTTCTCGGGTTTGCCCACGGCTTTCAGCAAGCTGGGGCGCAAGCCGAGGCGGTGCAGCGCGTCAACGTCGTGTTTTCCTTCCACGATTACGGTTTTTTCGTCGTCTTCGAGGGAGGAGCGCAGGAACGCATCCAAGTTCTTCATCTTCAAAACGCCTTTTGCGGGCCTTGGAACGAGCGTTTGTTGAACCAAAACCCCTTCACTGATCCGGGGGGCCATCCAACGCTCTAAAACAGGCTTACCGCGGGCGTTTTACTCGCGTTTCGCGATAACGCCGTACAAAGAAGGAGAGATGCGGATTATGTCTTTCTGGGAAACGATTCCAACTATTTTCTGCCCTGATTTCACGACCAAGCGCTTCACGTCCTTTTCACCCATTATTCTGGCCGCTTCGGCCAGGTCGGCGTCCATTGACACCGAAATCAAGGGCTTGCTCAAGAGGTCCTTGACGCTTGAATCCATTTTCCGCGTTGCAACCGCCTTGAAAACGATGTCGTCGGCGGTTACAATGCCGTAAACCTTTGAATCCTCCACGAGGAGGGAACCAATATTGGAATCCTTCATCTTCCGCGCGGCGTCAAAAACGCTGGCGGAATCCTTAATCTTGACCAAGGATGACTGCATGCACTCTCCAACTTTAATGCCTGTATCCATGACTCCGATAAGGATTGGA
The DNA here is from genome assembly GCA_002499405.1 of Candidatus Micrarchaeota archaeon UBA95. Classification (GTDB taxonomy): domain Archaea; phylum Micrarchaeota; class Micrarchaeia; order Norongarragalinales; family Norongarragalinaceae; genus UBA95. The sequence continues at coordinate 8,641 of DALH01000053.1, forward strand.
CGGGCGCAGTTAATAAACGTGGCTGATTCAAATAAAAACGCGGCAAACATAAACCACTACAAGTGTCCTACAACCGCGGAACCGCAATGGAACGCGACCTGAAGCGCCGACTCAACGAAAAAGGTTACTACGTGGTGCGCGCCTCGGGTTCGGGCGCGGACGGGGTCTCGCCTGACCTGGTTGCCTTGCACACCACGAAGAAGTTCGGCGTGGAATGCAAGGCGTGGAAAAACGATTTGCGCCTGGAAAAAACCAAGGTTGCCATCCTCCGCGACTGGGAGCGCACAACCGGAATGCAGGTGTTCGTTGCCTGGAAGCTGCCGAGGCAAAAATGGCGGTTCTTTCCCTTGGGCGTTTTGCGGGACGCCGGCAAGTCGTTCACGCTCTCCAAACGCGATTACGAGTGCGGCTTGTTGCTGGAAGACGTCGTCTAAAGCAGTTTGAGGTCTCCCGTTATGCGGTCAACTTCCTCTTCTTTTGCGGGCCCGATTGCGAGCGC
>DALH01000053.1:9299-15728 GCA_002499405.1 Candidatus Micrarchaeota archaeon UBA95
AGCCGCCGCGCTTCGTCACGCAACGCCAACAACTCTTTCTCGCCGGAAACGCGCACCGCCACCTTCTCGCAACCCGTTGCCTCCCACTCCTTGACGGTTTTCCCGTCGGCCTTCTTGTAGGCCTCCAAGAACGCGTGTCCTGCCTGGGCAACGAGTTTGCCTTTTCCCATTCCTAGGTCGGTGCGCAGCACGACGACTTGCTTGAACATAACGCAAACAATAGGCAGGGAATGAAATAAAAGGATTCGCGGAGAAAACAATTCCATGGTTAAGTACGCCGCCGTCGAAGACGTCTTGTCGGGGAAGCACGCCGAAGGCAGCCCGGTCAGCATCCGCGGCTGGATTTACCGCACGCGTTCAAGCGGCGGGGTGTCCTTCGTAGTTGTCCGCGACCGCTCCGGAGTCATCCAATGCACGGTTAAGAAGGGCGTGGCCGACAACTCGTCCTGCGAAGCCGCCCAGAAGGCGTTGGTGGAGTCGTCCATCCAAGTAACCGGAAAGGCTTTTCAGGACGGGCGCGCGCCCGGCGGGTGGGAGTTGCGCGCGGAGAAATTCGTCGTCACGCACTACGGGGAAACCTACCCGATAACGCGCGACCAGAGCACGGAATTCCTGCTCGACGTGCGCCACCTCTGGCTGCGCTCCCAGAAAATGACGAACGTGTTGAAGGCGCGCCACCACGTCATTCGCTACCTCCGCGAGTTCTTCGACGAACAGAAATTCTACGAGTTTTCGCCGCCCATCCTCACCAAGAGCGGGTGCGAGGGCGGTTCCACGCTCTTCGAACTGGATTACTTCGGCGACAAGGTCTACCTCACGCAAAGCGGGCAACTCTACAACGAGGCGCTCATCGCCTCGCTTGAAAAAGTATTCATTTTGGCGCCCACGTTCCGCGCCGAGAAGAGCCGAACCACGAAGCACTTGACCGAGTTCTGGATGCTTGAAGTGGAGGCCGCACACTTTGACAACGAGGAAAACATGCGTCTGCAAGAGGAAATGGTTTCGTTCGTGTGCCGGAAAATGGCGGACGAACAAAGCGGGCTGCTGAAAAACCTTGAGCGGAAGCCCGACGAACTAACCGTCGTCGAACCCCCGTTCCATTGCATGACTTACGAGGAGGCGGTGGACAAAGCGGGAATCGAGTGGGGCGACGACTTCGGCGCAAAAGACGAGGTCGCCCTGACCAAGGGCTTGGACAAGCCCGTATTCGTGAAAAACTACCCCCTCAAAATAAAGCCGTTTTACATGGAGGCAACGCCCGACGGAAAGCACGCGTTAAACTCTGACCTGTTCGCGCCGCAAGGCCACGGTGAAATCGCGGGCGGCTCGCAACGCGTCTGGGAATACGACAAGCTCGTGAAACGCATGAAAGCGGAAAAAATGAATCTGGCGGACTACGAGTGGTACCTGGACTTGAGGCGTTACGGCTCGGTTCCGCACAGCGGGTTCGGCCTCGGAGTAGAGCGCCTCATCAAGTGGCTCCTCAACCTGGAGCACATCCGAGACGCAATCCCGTTCCCCCGCGTAATCAACCGCGCCTACCCGTAGCAGGCTAAACTTTTTCCGGTTTCCAGCGCCGCATGAGCAGCGCGTTGCCGACTACGGAAACGCTCGAGAACGCCATGGCTACGCCCGCAACCATTGGGTCCAGAAGGATGCCATACGAGTAAAGCGCACCAGCCGCCACTGGAATCGCCGCCACGTTGTACGCAAAAGCCCAGAACAGATTCTCCCTGATTTTGCGCAGCGTGTAACGGCTCAGGTTGATTGCATTTACAACGTCGCGCAAGTCGTTGCGCACTAGCACGATTCCGCCCGCCTCCATGGCAACGTCCGTGCCGCTGCCCAGCGCGATGCCCAGCTCGGCGCGCGCAAGCGCTGGCGCGTCGTTCACGCCGTCGCCCACGAACGCGACGTTCCGCCCTTTCTTCTGCAACTTCGCGACTTCGCGCTCCTTTTCCGCGGGCAGAACCTCGGCGAGCACGTTGCCCACGCCGACCTCAGCCGCTATGGCCTGCGCGGTGCGCCGGTTGTCGCCCGTAATCATAGCCACGTTAAAGCCTTTGCGCTTGAGCGCCGCCACCGCGTCGGCAGCATGCTCCTTAAGCGTGTCCGCAATCGCGATGACGCCCACGCACTTGCCGCTAACGCCCACGAATACGACCGTCTTGCCTTCCGCTTCCAGACGCGCCGCGGTTTTCTCGGCTTCCCGCGAGGCGCGCACCATCCTCCTGCTGCCGACCGCTATTTCCCTGCCGCCGTGACGCGCCTTCACGCCCTTGCCCGCTATGCTCTTGAAGCGCGACGGGTTCGGCACGCGCCCCGCCTTCGACATGATTGCGAGCGCGAGCGGGTGTTCGGAGTTCTTCTCGGCAATCGCAGCCAAGCGGAGCACATCCGCCTTTGCGAACGCGACCACGTCGGTGACCTCGGGCTTTCCTTTCGTAAGCGTCCCGGTCTTGTCGAAAACCACCGTGTCAATCTTGCCCGCCGCCTCGAGCGCGTCGCCGCCCTTGATGAGTATGCCGTGCTCCGCACCCTTACCCGTGCCCACGAGCACCGCGACTGGCATCGCCAAGCCCAGCGCGCACGGGCACGCTACTATGAGCACGGAAACAAAAATCGTGAGCGTGAAGTCGAACGAGGCCTTCGCGACGAGCAGCCAGTACGCCGACGATGCGAACGCTAGTACTATAACTACGGGAACGAAGACCGCCGCGATTTTGTCCGCGAGGAGCTGCACGGGCGCCTTGGCAGCCTGCGCGTCCTCCACGAGCTTGACGATTTGCGCGAGCATGGTCTCGGAGCCAACGCGCGTCGCGCGAACGCGCAGCGCGCCGTTGCCGTTCACCGTCCCGCCGACCACTGCGTCGCCCTTCCTCTTCTCTACGGGCATGGACTCGCCCGTGACCATGGACTCATCCACTGCCGAGTCGCCGGCGATTACCGTGCCGTCCGTGGCCACGCGCTCGCCCGGCTTGACGAGGAAAACGTCGCCGACCTTCAGCAACTCCACGGCAACGTAAACCTCGCGGCCGTTGCGCATGACGCGCGCCTTCTTCGGCTGCAAATCCATGAGCTTGCGCACGGCTTCACCCGTGAGCGAGCGCGAGCGCGCCTCGAGGTAGCGGCCGAGGAGTATGAACGCGATTATCACCGCCGCGCCGTCGTAATAGAGCGAGCCTTCCAGCAGGCCGAACGTTACCGCGGCGCTGTAGAAGAACGCGGCGCTCGTGCCTATTGCAACCAAAACGTCCATGTCCGCGCTGCCGCGCTTGAGCGCGGCCCACGTGCGCACATAAAAACGCCTGCCCGCCCAGAACTGGACTGGCAGCGCGAGGAGGAAAAGGAGAATGGGTGGTACGCCTTCCATAAACATGGAGAGCGCGAAGACTGCGAGCGCGAGCGGCGCAGCGACGAGCAGGTCGTTCCTTACGTCCGTCGACTCCTCGACGTGCATGTGCGCGACGCCCTGCTCGAACGCGGAATAGCCGGCGTTGCCCACGGCTGCCATGAGTTCGTGCGCGTGCACGTGTTCGGCGTGCTCTATCGTTGCCTTCTGCGTCGCGAAGTTCACGGAGGCGCTGGCAACGCCAGGCGTCTTCTTGAGCACCTTTTCGATGTTGACGGCGCACGACGCGCAGTGCATGCCGCCTACGCGCAAAGTCGTCTTCTTCATGTACATGCAGCCTCTCGCAAATTAACCACCTAAGCTCCCTTGATAATTGTTGCGGGGTATTCCTTGAATACTGCCAGCGCCAAAATCTCCTGCGGGCTCGTTTTAGACGCGCCGTAGGACACCGTAAACAGGTTCGGGAAGCCAAACTGCACGCCCGTAACCCCACCAATTGTTTTCAGTTCGTTCGAGATGAGCACTGCATGCCCAGAGCAAGGAATGTCCACCTTGAGCTGGAGCGAGGCGGTTTGCTGCGCTGGAAGCGAGGGGGACGCGATTGCCGCGCACGCTGGCGTTTCAGCGTCGGTAAGCGGGCACGCTGAGAGCGGTGCACCAACAACCGCGCTAGTTGCCAATGAAGGCTGCCCGACCGAAAAGTTGGCCAGCATGGGAAACAGCACGAAAAAGAACAGCATGTTCACGCCTATTGTCGAGCCGAACATGGCCGTTAGGTACTTCCACCTCTTCCTGGCGCCTTCCACGGAAAGTTGGCCGTTGCGCCGCAGGTAAAGCGCGGACGAAACCGCGGCGAAAACCAGCGACAGGGCTATCAAGCCATAAAAGAAATACCTGCTCATCATCAGTGGCCTGAAAAAGTCCGCCGCAAGCGTAACGCCCAGCACGGACGCAGCGATGAAGGCAATACAGCCGGCGTGCGACAACAAGCCGTAAAGCACGCCCTGCTTCAGCCCGCCATTGTCCTTTGGCGCCGCACAGCAGGGCGCGGGCGCCTCAATTGAATTTTCCATGCAACCAACTGGCCTGAAACAACTAGTATTAGTGCCGATGAAACCAGTTTCAGGCGCCGTCTAAGAATAGTTTCAAGGCGTTTCAGCGGAGGACGACTATGTTCGTCATGCCGCGGCGCTTGCGCTCCACCACGCCGTCGTGCTCGAGCTTGTCCAGGATGCGCGTCACGCGCACCTTGGTAAAGCCCGTCTTCGCCACCAAGTCGCTCTGGTAAAGCGAGCCGCCCGCCTCTTGAACGTACGACGCAACGGTTTTCTCGTCGCCTTCGAGCTTTGATAAGTCCTTCGTCTTGCGCTTCTCTCCCGCAACGAGAGGCTCGTCCTTCTTTAAGAATGCAAAATACAGGCCGGCCAACGCTACCAGGCCGGCCAACGCGTAAGCAACGTTGCGCTGGGCGTCAATCGTGGCATACATCGGGCATGCGGAGCCGTGCGAACACGTGGTGTTCACTATTTGCGTGAGCGCGTTGTCGTACGACCAGATGAGGAAGCCCACGAGCGCCGCAACGGCGACGAGCATCAGCCCGACGTGCCTGTCCTTCATGAATCTGTCACGCCGCAAGGGAATAAAAAACGCGCGCCAACTGGAACCCACCCCTAAAAGCCGTTAAATAACCGCCAGCCAAAAGCCAGTCAATGAGAAAGCAAACCCTTAAAAGTAATAACGGCAAGTATATACTTTGCGTTGAAACGTTTTGTGCGAAAGACCTGCGTTTCACGAAGGCGGCTTACCGCGAACTCGCCGACTACGGCTTGACAACCCAAGACATCTTGACGTGCCTCAACGAAGGATGCGCGGGAAGGAGGCGAAAGAAAGGCGTTTTTGAAAAGTGTTTGAAGCGCAAGAAAAGCGTTTTGAAGGTTGTCGTTGCCGAATCGTGGGATTACGCGAACAAGGAAACGGCTTGGGCAATAATCCACATAGGAAGAGTGAAGATAAAATGAAGGGATTGAAGTGCGTGAAGTGCGGCAAGACCGCGAAGCCGGCACGCCTGCGTTTGGAGGGAGCCGTGGTCGCTGGATGGCGGTGCGCGTGCGGCGAGGAATACCTGGACACCGAAGCAGTCGAGCAACTGCTTGCAATTAGGAAACTCGCGAGCGAGGACTTGAATGCGAAAATAACGCGGCAGGGGAACTCTTTTGCGGTGCGCCTGCCCATGACCGTTTTCAAGGCGTTCGGGTTGAGGGACAAGGAAAAATTGATGATTTCAATTGACGCCTCCAACCCGAAGGCGTTCACCCTGACCCTGCCAAGGTAATTTGGAATTCACTGGAACCCACCCCTCAAAACCGCTTAATACCTTGACCCCGAAAACCATTCGTGCCGTATTCTTTCGCGCACCTGGCCGACATTCACCTCGGCGCTTTCCGCCAGCCCGAGCTCCGCGAACGCAACTTGCGCGCCTTTGAAAAGGCGGTTGACCTCTGCTTGGAGCGCGGCGCTGACTTCATCATAATCGCGGGCGACTTGTTTCACTCCCCGCTGCCCGAGATGGGCGTGGTTGACCGAGCCGTGAAAAAAATGCGGGAGTTCACTGATTCGGGGAGGCAGATTTACGTTGTTTACGGGTCGCACGATTACTCGCCCACGGAAACCAGCATGATTGACGTGTTGAACAGCGCTGGCGTGCTCACGAAAATCGCTTACGGCGAACGCGTCCAGGGAAAGCTGCGGCCCGGATTCGTGGAAGACGAGCGCACGGGAGTCAAACTGGCTGGGTTGAACGCGCGGCGCGGCGGCATGGAACTGGATTCCTTCAAGGAACTGGACCAAGAAGCCCTGGAAAAGGAGGCCGGCAGGAAGATATTCGTTTTTCATTCGGCAATAGAAGAATACAAGCCGGATTACCTGAAAGGAGTTGCAGGCGTCCCAAAATCCCTGCTCCCGAAGGGGTTCGATTATTACGCGTCGGGCCACGTGCACGAGCGCCGCATTGAAAAAAACGGGGACGGATGGCTTGCATTCCCGGGCCAGTTGTGGGCCGCTGACTTCCGCGACCTGGA
>DALH01000053.1:15863-17048 GCA_002499405.1 Candidatus Micrarchaeota archaeon UBA95
TGGAAGTGGACGCGGGATCGGTGTGCGCCTACGAATTGGACGCGAAGGGGATGAGCGCTACGCGCGTTGAAGAGGAACTGAAAGCGCTCCAAAAAACGGAGTGCGACGTTTCCCTGGTCCGGGTTTTCGGCGAAATGAATGGCAACCCGGGCGAAGTTGACTGGGAAGCCGTGAAGGCGTCCTTTCCCTCGGAAACCGTTTACCTCAACAAGAACTCGCTGGAACGCGAAAGCGCGGAACGCGTGCGCGTCAAGTCGCGCGAGCGCTCGGAAATAGAGGAAGAATTGCTGGGAGAGGCGTTCGGCGACCCGTCAAAGGCATTGTCCTTGCTGGCGGTCCTGAAAGCCGAACAGGCGCTCGGGGAAAGGAAAACGGATTTCGAGGCGCGCGTTTGCAGGGAAGCGGAGGCGGCGTTGAAGTGAGGATTACGCGCGTCAAACTGGAAAACTTCCGCTCCTACAAGGAAGCCGACTTCTCCCTACCCGACGGAGTAATCCTGTTCGAGGGGGACATCGGCTCCGGGAAAAGCTCCATTCTCTACGCAATTGAATTCGCGTTGTTCGGCCTCGGCGAATTGAAGGCATCCCACCTCCTCCGCCACGGCGCGGACAAGGCGTCGGCGGAGGTATTCCTGGAAGTCAACGGCTCCCGGGTGCGCGTAAAACGCTTCATTGAAAAGAAGAATTCGCGCGCAACCCAGTTGCCGGGCGTGGTTGAAGTGGACGGCGTCGAAGCAACTTATTCCCCCGCTGAAATGAAGCCCGCAATACTGCGAATACTCGGCTTCAACGAGCCGGGCGACCCCAAGAGCACGAGCGTGATTTACCGTTACGCAGTTTTCACGCCGCAGGAAGAAATGAAGGCCGTGCTGAACGAGAAGCCCGACAATCGCCTGCAGACGCTGCGCAAGGTGTTCGGCGTGGAGGAATACAAGAACGCGCGCGACAACGCGAAAACGTATTCGTCGCACCTCAAGAAGCGCTGCGAGTACTTGAGGGGCTCCACGCGGGACCTGGAGAGCGAGGAGAAACGCGTCCAGGAACTCCTGAAGGAAGCAGGGGAAAAAGAGCGCGCACTTGAGTCCGCGCAGCAAAAGGGAGATGCCTTGAAAAAGGCGTTGGCCGAAGCACTCAAAAAAGAGGAGGAGTTGGGGGAAAAAAAATCGCTTGTTGCAACGCTGAAAGC
>DALH01000022.1:0-16686 GCA_002499405.1 Candidatus Micrarchaeota archaeon UBA95
TGGTCCAACTCGTAGGAATAGTGCTGGTTGGAGTGGACCACGAAGTAGTCCGCTCCCCGCGCCTCGAGTTCGCGGATAACGGGTGAGAGCTTGATTATTTCCGGCCTCGTGCCGAGCACAACTGCAATCCTCACTTTAAACACCTTTTAAACGTTCAAGAGTTTATTTTAGTGGATATACTTTGGTATTGAACTCTTAAAAACCATTCAAGTAGGGAAAACAACGATGAAAATACTTTTGTTCAACTGCGGGCCTTTTGCGAGCACGATGGGAGGAGCCACGCGGATGAAGAACTTATTCCTCGGCCGCGGGCTGGACATAACCTGGGCCGACCCCGTGTACTACGAGAACTACGTTGAAGAACTGGAGCCGGCGAAAGCGAAGGGAGTGCGCGTCGTGCCCGGCTTCAAGTCAACGCCCAACCGCCTCGCGGAGTGGTTGCAACGCGAAAAACATTTTTTGAAGGTCGCAAAGGAAAACCCGTGCGACGCCGCGATTTTCTGCAACGCTTGGGGGACGCGGCGCGCCCGCAAGTGGCTGAAAAGAAAGGGCGTACCCGTGGTAATGGATTACAGCGACTTGATGCACGCATTCCACTCGGGCTTCAAGCGCGTGCTTTTGGGAAAGGCGTATGGGGAGGCGTTGAAAGAGGCAGACCTCGTCGTGACAACGGCGCGCGCCTTGGAGGAGGAGGCGCACAAATTCAATTCCAACGTGCGCCTCATTTCGAACGGGGTCAAGCGCTCTTTTTACGCGAAAGCGAAGAAGAAGCGGCTCAAGCACCCCAACGCGGGTTTCGTGGGCGCGTTCGGGGAATGGGTGGAATTGGAGAAAATCGTTGAGGCGGCGCGCCTCCTCCCGAAAACCTTTTTTTACCTCGTGGGAGACGGCCCGAAAAAAATCGGGGACGCGCCGAAGAATGTGGTTTTGACTGGGCGCGTGACTCACGCCGAGGCCCGCGATTACGCGGCGGGGTTTGACGTGGGCTTGATTCCGTTCGCGAAAAACGAGTTAACTGACGCGGTGTGCCCCATCAAGTTGTTTGAGTACTGGGCGCTCGGCAAACCCGTGGTTGCGTCGCACGTGAACGAGGTGAAGAGGATAGCGGGCAACGCCGTGTTATACGCTTCAACGCCTGAGGACTGGGCGCACACCATAGATGAAGTGCTCAAAGACAAGAAACTCGCCAGGCTGCTCGGCCAGGAAGGGCGGAAAACGGTTCGCGAATACGACTGGCGCGCCCTGGGAAAGCAATACGTTGAGGAATTGGAGGGCTTGGTTGCAAAATGAGGTTCCTGGCGAAACAATTTTTGAGGGGTTGCGCTTCTGTTGCGGCGCCTCTCTTGTGGAAGAATTACCTGCGGAAGAACAAGCGGGAGTGGCCGGAGGGCGGGGGGTACGCCTTGACGATTTCGTTTGACTACGACCATGTGGAAGACGTTTCATTGATTCCCGAACTCTGCGAATTGCTGGACGATTACTCTATTCCGGCGAGCCACGCGTGCGTTGGAAAATTCGTTGAACACTTCAAGCGCGAACACGCCTTCATCAGGAAACGGGGGGACGAAGCCATAAATCATTCGTACTCGCATCCCGACGGCCCCCTCAACCCGTTCGAGCGATTCAACGAATTGGGCGCCCAACGCATGGAAGAAGAAGTAATTGACGCGGAGAAGGCGTTTAAAAAGGTCTTCGGAAAAAAGCCGGCCGGCTTCCGCACCCCGCACTTCGGCAACCTCAACTCGCAACGCATTTACAACATACTGGAAAAAAGGAAATACCTTTACTCTTCTTCCACGAATTTGACGACCACGCAGTCGCGCGGCGTCCCCTATCACCCGGGCAAGCGCAATTTCCACGAGCGCGGCGAACCCGCCTACAAATTGCTGGAACTCCCCGTGTTCTCGTGCCCCGTCCATTACTACCCCGTGTTTGATTCCTGGCACTGCTTTGAAACCCGGGCGCACCACCACCGTAGCGAATTCTTTAACGCGTTCAGGAAGGCGGTGGGAATTGCCGAGGAATACGGCTCTTACCTAAACCTCTACTTTGACCCGCGCCACGTGGTTGGGGACGCTGACTTTGAAATGATTCTTGACTTCGCGTCGCGCGCCCGCGCGTGGGTTGCAACGAGCCAGGAAGTCGCGGAGTGGTGGTTGAAGTGATTGAAAAAGGCGTGCCGCCGGAAGGTTGGAATTCGCGCCTCGGAAAACACGCAACGATTTACCACACCCGAGAGTATGCGGAGTATTTGGAAAAAGAGGGTTTCAACGTTTGGCATTCCAAAAACGGAAAATTCTTGTTGTGGTCCAAAAAAGTTTTGTTTGGCTTGATAACTTCTTTTTCCTCGGTTTACGTCCCGCCCCTGGACGCCTCGGAAGCCCGTGAACTCGCACAATTCTTGAAGGGAAAAAACGCGGTGATAAGCGTTCACCCCCTCGCCGCTGACAACGGTGAACTCGGGAAAGCCGGTTTCAAGAAGAAGGAGTGGGCTACTTTCCTTCTTGACCTCCGGCGCGGCAAGGAAGAGTTATGGGCGGGCGTGGACAAGGCAACGCGGAAAATCGTTCGGCGCACGCGCGAAAAGGGCGTGGAAGTGCGAACCGCGGAAAACGAGGAGGATTACGCGGCTTATCACGCCGTAATGAATGAGAATCGCCGCCGCAACAAAGTGAAGGAATACCCGTATTCCCGGGCCTTTTGGGAACTGTTCAAGGAAGCCGGAATGGGGGAAATATTTGTTGCGGAGTTGGACGGACGCATTCTGGGTGGCTTGACGGCTTCACTTTACAACGATTACGTGAACGAGTGGGGCGCCGCCCTCTCAAACAAGGCGCGGGAGGAAAAGATTTACGCGAGCGACGCCGTCCGCTGGGCGGTCATTGAATGGGCTCGCGCAAAGGGCGCACATTACTACGACTTGACGGGCGTGAACCCCGCGCCGCGCGACGAAAAAGAGAAAGGCATTTACCGCTTCAAGGAGAAGTGGGGCGGCGACTTCAAGGAATACTGCGAATACTCTACTTCCAATGCCGTTGTTGATTTTGCGCGCAAAATCAAGCACGGTAAACTCCTTGAATGAATTTTGAACGCTTTTCGTCGTGCTTGAAAGCGGCTGTTAAAGCATTATAGTTTGCGCACTACGACTCCATACGTGATGTACCAGTTGTGCGGGAAGAGTTCGTTGCGGTTCGCATACTGGTTAATCCTTTCCTGAATCAGGTCCCAGCCCTTGTCAATCAGGTAAACCGGCAGGAATATTGATTTGTATAGTTTGCGCTGGGTTTTCAGGCGGTCTTCTCCGCGTTTTTCATCTTCGGAGGAACTGCTTGATCCTGCCGTACCCGGCCGCAATATTTCAAACAAGTACCTTGGCAGGTAAGACGGATAGAAATAAAGGATGGTCGTTCCAAAGCGGTTTATCACCTTGCAGCCGTTCTCAACGAACAAGTCCTCCAGTTCTTTTGGATAAAACGTTCTCGAGAAATGCTGAAACCGGTATATCCTGTGGTATACGTCGTGGCCGTCAAAACGCCGGTAGCTGTTGGGCACGGTCGTCAGGAGCACTCCCCCTTTCTTGAGGACTCTGCCTAACTCCTTAACCGCTTTTTTCGGATTTCTGACGTGTTCCAACACGGTTTTTCCGTGAATGAAGTCAAAATACTCGTCGGGAAAAGGCAGGTTAAGGAAATCGTGGTTGTAAAATTTGCCTTTCAGACCATAGTATTTGAACAGTTTTTGCTGGTATCAACCGCGTTTTTGCTGAAGTCAACGAGATGCGTTTCCGTTTCCGGGTGGTTCCTCTTCAGGATCAGGGACAGTCCTCCCTTGCCCGAACCGAATTCCAAAGAGCGTCTCTTGCCCTTTGCAAACTTAATCATTCTTTTAACGTAGGGGTCTTGTTCGTCGTATTTCCTGAATGCCTCGAATTCGGCGACCGGGTTCATCCGGTATATTGAATCCCACTCTGATTGACTCTTGTTCATAAGGCAGCACATTCAAATAATCAAGCAACTTTTAAAAGCGCACGACTTATTTAATGAGGATTGGCTGCGTATTTACATTAAATGTGGGATGGTAACTTTGAAGACCGAGCGCGAAAACGTTAAGATAATAGGGGGAACCTTTGAGGACTTGAACGCCAACAGCAACCAAACGTTCAACAAGTACGACAAGGAGAGCCGCGAGTGGGTGGTCGGCAAGTTCCTGTTGCCCGGCAGGCGCATCCTGGACTTGGGGTGCAGCATAGGCGCGTGGGGCGCGTTTTTCCGCAAGAAGGGCTACAAGGAAATTTATGGGGTGGACATCGCGGAGGACCGGCTGAAAACCGCAGCGAAGCGCGGGTACAAGACCTTCAAAGCGCACGGTACCAAACTGCCTTTCAAGGACGCTTCGTTCGATGCCGTGGTTTGCATCGACGTGCTCGTGCACACCATACGCAAGGAGGACCGGCTCAAGACGATTGCCGAAGCAGCGCGCGTGCTGCGCAAGGACGGGGTCTTCGTTTTCTCGATTGCGAACTTGAAGTACGAGGAGTTGTACGGCAAAGTTAATTTCTATCTCCCAATGGAAAAACGGACCATCGCGGGTTACTGCCGTCCAATATACTTGAAGGAAGCGATTGAGGCAGCCGAACGCGCTGGGTTGAAGGTGGTTGAGGCGCGCGGAATTCAGTTCATCACGCCCTCCGTTCTCGTCAAGTTTCCAGCCCTGTTAAAGTTGCTTGACTTCGTTTTTTCGGGGTCGTTTCTTAAGAATTACGCCAGAGTGATTTTCCTGAAAGCCGTAAAGGACTGAACGCAATGCGCCTTGCGGCTTGGCGCCGACCTAGGAAGCACGAGCATTTAAAGATTTAAACCAGCGTGAATTAAAGTATTTGTGGTGGGTTGAAAATGAAGTACTCCAAAATACTCGTGACCGGCGGGCTCGGTTTCATCGGCAGCCACTTCGTTAGGCGCATCCTGCGCTTGGAAAACGTGGAAATAACGAACTTGGACAAGAACACTTACGCGGGCAATCCAGAAAACCTGGCGGACGTAGAAAACGACCCGCGATATCGTTGCGTTGAAGGCGACATAGCGGACGTCAAGACAGTTGAAAGGGCTATGAGCGGTTGCGATGCCGTGGTGAATTTCGCCGCCGAAACGCACGTGGACAACTCGATAGCGTCCGACAACGCCTTCGTTAAGACGAATGTCTTCGGCACGCACGTGCTCTTGAAGTGCGCGTTGAATGATGGGGTAAAAAAGTTTGTCCAGATATCCACGGACGAGGTTTACGGAAGCGTGAGCAACGGCTTTTCCACCGAGGAGTCCTTGTTGAATCCGTCCAACCCTTACTCCGCAAGCAAGGCGGCGGCAGAACAATTTTGCTTCGCTTACCACGCAACCTTTGGCTTGCCCGTCGCAATCACCCGTAGCAGCAACAATTTCGGCCCGAACCAGCACCCAGAAAAACTTATTCCAAAGGTCATCCTTAACGCGCTCGGCAACAAGCCCATACCCGTTTACGGGACGGGAAAAAACGTCAGGGACTGGATTTACGTGGAGGAAAATTGCCGCGCAATAGAACTCGTGCTGGAGAAGGGGGCGCCCGGGCAGGTTTACAACGTGGCGGGAAACAACGAAAAAAATAATTTGGAAATCGTCCGCAAGATACTTGAAATGACCGGCAAGAGCGAGTCGCTGATAAAATTCGTGGAGGACCGGAAGGGGCACGACTTCAGGTACGCCTTGGACGGGGCCAAGCTGCGCCGCCTGGGTTTCGAGGCGGACAAGGACTTTAAAACGCAACTCGGGAAAACAGTGGAATGGTACGAAAAAAACCGTGCTTGGTGCGAAAAATGCAAGACGTTCTAGTGGGCATAAGGACGTACCTCGTGGAAAACAATCTGGAGGAATGTGAGGAGCAGGTCTCGGAAATAAGGCGGGCGTTCCCGGAAGCCAGGCTTCTTTTGGTGAACTGCGGTCTTGACCCCACGAAAAGAATGACTGCCAGCGTTGACGAGGCAATTACCTACAGCCCGCGCCCGACGGGCTTGGGTGAGCCCACCAAGATGATACTTGATTACGCGCGTGAAAAGGGCTTCAAGGAATTAGTGGTAATTGACGGCGACCAACAGCATTACGCCGAGGAGATAGCGCGACTTGCAAGGGAGGAGCGCGGTAGGGCGGACGCCGTGGTGCCCGAAAGAAAGAAGCGCTTTTTGTTCGCCAGGGGCCGCTTGGACGGCAAAACAATTGAGGACCTGATGAATGCGTTCCTCAGGAGCGGGGTGAAGGGGGGAACCACGATTCCGGATTTGACTCCGGGCGCTTACGTGATTTACCAGCCGAGCAAGTTGCACGGAAAAAACCTAACCGCTGAAAACTCTTGGGTCGGCGACCTCCTACTCGTCCAAGAAATGCTTGAAAAGAAAATGAAAATCGCTTCACCGCGAATAGGCGTGCGGCCAAACGTTTACGCCATATCCAGCGAAAACCTGGTATTCAAGGCGATAGAGCAGATGGAGCGCTTTTACGCCGCCAAGCTGGACGAAATCGCCTCCAAAGTCAAGGAGAATCCGTACGATTACCTTTACGGCGGGAATCTCGGACTGATAGACGACGTGCTCGACGCGTACCGCGATTACCAGTACAAAAAGAAAATCGTTAAAATGAAGGCGCTGGTTCTGGCGGGGGGCAAAGGAACAAGGTTCAAGCCGTTCACGAACACCATACAAAAACAGGTCTTCCCGCTCGCAAACAAGCCCCTCCTCCACTTCATAATGGAGAAGATAGCCAGAACCGGCATAACCGAGGTGGGCGTAATCGTCGGGCCCAACAAGGATCAGATAAGGGACTGCCTCAAGGACGGAAGCAACTGGAACCTGAACGTCACCTACATCGAGCAAGACAATCCGGCGGGGCTGGCGCACGCCGTGCTGTGCGCAAAACAATTCCTGGGCGAATCGCCGTTCCTGATGTATCTTGGAGACAACCTTTTGCACGAGGACGTCACGAACTTCCTGCTTGACTTCCTGAATTCCAAAGCAGCCGCGTCAATAATGCTCGCACGCGTGAAGGAACCCCAAAAATTCGGCATAGCAGAGCTGGACGAGAACGGAAGGATAAAACGACTCTTGGAAAAGCCGAAAAATCCGCCTACCAACCTCGCGATAATCGGGGTTTACGCCTTTCACAACGAGGTTTTCAACGCCATAAGCCGCATAAAGCCGTCCGCGAGGGGAGAGCTCGAGATAACCGACGCAATACAAAAGCTTTTGGAAGCAGGCCGGCCGGTGGACTACCGGGTCATCAGCGACTGGTGGGAGGACACCGGGAACTCCGCCTCCATGCTGGACGCCAACGCGAGGCTGCTGGACGAATTAAAGGACGCTGGAAGCGACGCACATGAAAAGCAGGTGGATGCGACGAGCGTGGTCAAGGGCCGGGTAAGCCTGGGCGCGGGCGCGGCAATACGCAACGGCTCTACGGTTATTGGCCCTGCGGCAATAGGTGAAAACTGCATCATAGACGGCTCCTTCATCGGCCCTTATACGACCTTGGGGAACAACAACAAGGTTTCATCGTCCCAGATAACCTATTCGCTGACGCTTGACAACGTTGTTCTGGAGAACGCAAAGCAGCTGGTTTTCAGCATAATCGGAAAGAACAGCAGAGTCACAGGAACTGGGAAGCACGAGGAAAACGCGGTGCTGATGATCGGCGACGACACGCAAATTAAAATGACTTGAAATTGGAAGGCGGCATGAAATGTCCTGGAAAAACAAGCGGATTCTCGTCACGGGCGGCTTGGGCTTCATTGGCTCAAACCTGGTTGAAAAACTAGTTGGGCTGGGCGCAAAGGTTACCGTAATCGACGACTGCCGCACGGGAAACAAATTCAACATTGAAGGCGTAAAAAGCCGCGTGGTTTTGATTGAGAAGGACTTTGCGGACCCGGCGCTGCTTAAGGAAGCGGTGGGTGCAAGCAACTTCGTGTTCCACCTCGCGGCGGAGACCGACCACGTCAAATGGCGGGAAAACCCGCTGCCCTACGTTGAAAACAACGTCAAGGGTATGCTGCTCCTCCTTGAAGCGTGGCGCAAGTCAAGCAACAAGCCAAAGATAATCAACGCTGGAACGCGCGGCGAGTACGGGCCGCAAAAAAAACTGCCGGTGCGCGAAGACGCGCCAACCAACCCGCTGGGATTGTACGAGTTGAACAAGCTCCAAGCCGCGGAATTGCTGGAATTGTATTCTAGAAGCTTCGGCTTGGACTATTGCCACGCAAGAATCACCAACGTTTATGGCCCCCGCGCGCGCATGGATACCACCGGAAGCGGGGTGGTAAATTGGTTCGTGCGGCGCGCAATGGACGACGATGACCTGCCTCTGTTCGGCGGCGGGCGCGTAAAACGCGATTTCATCTACGTAGATGATTGCGTGGACGCGCTCCTGGCTTTAGCAGAAAGCAATGCAACGGGGGTGTTCAACGTGGGCAACCCCGAGCCGGTCACGCTCAAGGAAGCCGCCGAAAAAATAATCCTGGCGGCGGGAAAAGGCAGAATAACGTTCGCGGAGTACACCCCCGAAAGGAAGGCGCAGGAACCCGGGGACTTTTATCCAAGCATAGACAAAATCCGGGACGCGGTTGGCTGGACCCCGAAGATAACCCTGGAACTGGGTTTAAAGCAAATGGTTGCCTACTATGCTAAAAACAGGGAGAATTACTGGTGACTTCAAGGCGGATCAGGATGAAGAAGGAAAAGGCGTTCGTGGGAAAAAACGTGGTCGTTTATCCGGGCACGAGAATTGGCCGCAACGTGACGGTGTTCGACAACGCTGTTCTGGGCAGGCCGCCCAAGGGCGCGGGAAACCTTTCAAGGAAACTCAAGGAAAAATACCCGCCGCTTGAAATCGGGAGCGGCTCGGTAATAGGCGCGGGCGCAGTGCTCTACTGCGGCACCAGAATAGGCAGGAACGTGCTCATAGGGGATTTGGCTTGCGTGCGCGAAGAGTGCGTTGTCGGAGATTTCGCGGTAATTGGGCGCGGCACGATGGTTAATTACAACGCGAGAATAGGCAAGCGCGCAAAAATAACCGACTCGTGCATAATCACTGGAAACATGGTGGTCGGCGACGACGCGTTCATCGGGATGCAGTGCGTTTCAACCAATGATGATTACATGGGCAAGAGCCGCACGCACGCAAGAAAACTGCTCGGACCCGTGGTAGGCAATGGAGCCGCACTCGGCGCAAACTCAACGCTTTTGGCGGGAGTGCGCATAGGCCGGAACTCAATCGTGGGCGCTGGTTCAGTGGTCACGAAAGACGTTCCGCCGAACACAGTCGCCTTCGGCAACCCAGCGAAGCCCGTGCGGAAAATCGGGGGGAGCGGCTTTTAGGCGGGTTGGTTTGCTTGGCTGAAAACGTGACCGTGAAGTTCGGCGACCTTGCGTTGCAGTATCGCGCGCTAAAGGCGGAGATGGACGCAGCGATTTTTCGGGTCCTCGAACGCGGGCAGTTCATCTTGGGCGGGGAAGTGGAAGCGTTCGAAAAAGAGTTTTCGGCTTACTGCGGCACCAGGCACGGCGTTGGCGTGGCCTCTGGCACGGAAGCGCTTTACCTTTCCTTGCTGGCCGCGGGAGTAAAGCCGGGCGACGAAGTGATAACCGCGCCGAACACCGCGGTTCCCACGGCGTCTGCGATAACGATGGCGGGCGCAAAACCCGTGTTCGCCGACGTCCTTGAAGAGGACTTCAACATCAATCCAGAAAAAATCGCGGCGGCGGCAACTAAAAAAACCAAGGCAATCATTCCAGTGCACTTGTACGGCCAAACCGCGGACATGAAACCGGTGCTTGAAGTCGCCGAACGCCTTGGGTTAAGCGTCGTGGAGGACGCGTGCCAGGCGCACGGCGCAGAGTACGAACGGAAAAAAGCCGGGTCTTTCGGGGACTTCGGCTGCTTCAGTTTCTATCCAAGCAAGAACTTGGGCGCTTACGGAGACGCGGGCTTCGTTGCAACCAGCGACCCTGCACAGCACGAGAAGCTCCTTATGTTGCGGAATTACGGGCAGAAAAAAAGGTATTACCACGAGATAAAAGGCGTTAATGGCCGGCTGGACGAAATTCAGGCGGCGATACTGCGGGTAAAACTCAAGCATTTGGACGAATGGAACGCGAAACGAATCAGGATTGCTGGAATTTACGCGAAAAACCTGTGCAACGCCGTGACTTTGCCGGCAACGATTCCCGGAAGAAAGCACGTCTACCACATTTACGCCGCGAGAACTAGGAACAACGCCGAAAGGGACGCCCTAAAAAAATTCCTTGAAGAGCGCGGCGTGCAAACCCTCATACACTACCCGATCCCGATTCATTTGCAGGAGGCCTACGCAGACCTGCGCAGGAGTGAAGGGGATTATCCCGTGGCCGAAGGGTGCGCGCGGACGGAGTTGTCCCTCCCCATCTACCCCGAATTATCCGACGAGCAGACGGAGTCCGTCTGGAACAAAGTCAACGAATTTTTTTAGCGCGCGACGCTCAAGCAGTTATTTCCTCGTAAACTTTTTTCAGGCGCCTTGCAACGACAACGCAGTCATGCCTTTTCCTAACGAACGCCAACCCTTCCCGCCCCTTCCTCTTCCTCAACCCCGCATCTTCAACCAGTTCGCGGACCGCGCCGGCTATTTTGTCAGGACGGACATTCACTATCGGGCAGTCGGGAGCGAAGCGTCTTAGTATGTCCGGCCTCAGCGTTGCCAAAACGGGCTTCTGTAACGCCATTGCTTCGCACGCCAGCGTGGCATACCAGGAATTGAACTGGTCAAGCAGGATGTCGCAGGACCGCAATTCCTCCCTCAACTCGGCCAGGCTGACGCCTTCAACCAGCCTGAAGTCAAATTCCAGGCCATCGCGCTTGAGGGATTCAACTGCGCGAAGCACGGCTTCAGTGTTCTTGAACGCGCGGTTGGTCGGCGCGTGCATCACCACTACCCCGCCCTTTTTGCGATTACCCGCCGCCTTTTCGGGCTTCCAGTACTCCAGGTCTATGCAGACCGGCAGCGCTTCCACGCCCGGAGCGAATTCGTAAAGGTCTGGAGCAACGAAGCGCTTAGAGCAGTTCAGCGTTGAGAAAAACGGGACGCGTTTGCCTCTCAAGTCCGCGCCCCAGTGGCTGTACACGAGTTTCGCCTTTGCCGATGGGATGACCCGCGCCAAGGGGGCATCCAAGTAAAGCGGGAGCAACGCCGCGGAATGCATGTGAATCACGTCAAAATTGCGGGTCGCCCAAAGGAAGGTTTTGAGCCTGGCCGCGCCCTGCTGGAAGACGTTCTTCTTTTCCAGCTCCAACGAGTATTCGGCGCCGCCGAATTCGTACGGGTCGCGGTACTCCAACAGCTCGCTGGGCACGCCTATACGGTTCAAGCCCCTTGAAATCGCGGACGGCACGTTGGCAATGTTGTGCACCTGCAGGACTTTCAACGCCATTGAAAACACTACCAAACAGAACATTAAATACTTTGTTTCCGGTTTCTTTGTGAAGTGAAATGATTGTCATTGGTTTTGACGGCGCTACCTGGGATTTCATCGAGCCGAACTTGGACGAGCTGCCCAACTTCAAGGCCGTTCGCGAAAAATATAATTGGGGCGTTCTCGAGTGCGACGTCCGCCCCATTCATTCCGCGGTTTCTTGGACTACTGCTTTCTCGGGGTTGACCCCGGAAGAACACGGTTTGCGTGATTTTTTGTTGGATGAAAACGAAATCAAGGAACTAAAGTCACGAGGCATATTCGTTTGGGATAAAGTCGAGGACAGCGTCGTCATGGGCGTGCCCGCATCCCTGCCGCCACTCACTAAGAATTACGAGGACAAAAACTGGGTGAAAAACATTCTTTCAATTAAAAGCGGGGAAATGCTTGAATCAACGAAACACAACGTGCAAGAGTGCAAGCGGATTCTGTCCACCCAAAAACCCCGGTTGTTGATAAGCATTTTTATGGAGACGGATAGGGCTCAACACGTTTTTTGGTTGGATAAAGTTCAACTCTTGAAGCATTATAAGAGTTGTGACCGCGCACTCGGCGAATTGCTGCCCTTTCTTGAAAAAGACGACTTTCTTGTGATGAGCGACCACGGGTTCACGGACGCCGAAGAAACCAAAGAGAACAAGTGGGACGCGGTAAGGCCCAATCAGACGGGAGGACACCACCCGTTGGGCATCGCCATAAGCAATCGCGAGCCGCCGAAGAAAATAAGCAATGTTGCTTCATTTATTTTGAAGCACGTCAATTAAATTCACAGCCCCGCCAAGGATTCGTCCAGCGCGTTTTCCAGTAAGTGTTCCTCCCCAACTTGAACCTTTTTTGGTGAAAACCCTTCAGTGAATGCTTTGAATGGTTTTGAATCCAACTCCGGCAAGGGAACGCCGGCCAAGTAAAGGATTGTCGGGGCAATGCCCAAAAGCGTTTCTTTTTCTTTTGAACGCTTCCTAATCACTGACGGTCCGAGCACCCCAAGGATTCCGTCGCGATGATGCCAGGTTACAACCCAGCTCCGATCCGGCCGCTCGTCTTCTGGTTCCGCTGACAAATTTTCCCCTTCAACGAGGGTGGGCAATTCCCTCGGGTAAACGACGATGTCGGGAGCGCGTCCAGCAAACCGGCCTTTAAACACGTCTTTCCCGTCGTAAACCTCTGCAATCGTTGCCAAACCAGTTCGCGGCTCTCTTATTTTCTTCAATTCACGAATCACATCCGATTTAACGGCCTCGTATTCCGGGGGTGCGACGATTCCTTGCGGCTCGCGGCCTTTCAGGTTAACGAACAGAAAACACTCGTTTCCTTGAGAGTAAACCCGCGTTCTACTCCAATCTGTTTTTTCCAGGGAAGGCGCCGCGTTCTCTTGAATGGAATTAATCGCCTTCCGGGGCAATACCTTCTTGACGATGGCGTTCAACCCGAGTTTTGAAACAAGAGCGTAAAGGAACTCGTAGGGTAGAATAGAGAACAGCCGTTGTCTTGCGCTATCCCTTGCACTCAAAAAGTTTTTTGCCATTAGCCAGTTCGTCAGGGTATAATATTGTGAATGACGGATAACGGTGCCGAAACCGTGGTCTGAAACGAGTAAAACGTGCGCGTCCTTACCTGCTTCATTCAAGAGGCGTCCGATTGCCTTGTCCGTTTCCTTCGCTACTTTTAGCACGACTCCGCGATACTTTGCGGCTCCAAAAGAGTGGTATTGCGGGAAACGCGGGTCCATGTACTTCCAAAGCATGTGCTGCGTTTTCTCGCACTCGTCAAACCAAGCCAGGAACACGTCCGGGTCCTTCTCCTTTAGCAAGTAAACCATTGCATCGGAGGAGGACTCAACGAGTTTCTCGGAATCCCGCGCCAGGAATTCCTCACTCAACTCGTGAGTGGCCAATTCCTCAAAACGCTTGAATGACGGCACGTTGCGCCGCAACTCTCCGACCAACTCCGGGGGATTGATTCCTTCCTCGAGTTTTGAAACGCCGAACCCGGATATCACAAAACCGTGGTTCAATTTCTTTGACGGATAAGTGAAGGGAAGCATGTGCACTCCGCAAGTAACCCCGTAAGAATCAAGAATCTCCCAAAAAGGCCTGACCTTGATGTCCATTGCGGAAACCAGTTCCTCTCCATAAGAGTTCTCGCGCCTTTTCAAGAAAGAGTAAACCCCGTGTTTGCCGGGGTTGACGCCGGTTGCAATGCAAGGAACCGCCGGAATCGTCACGGGCGGCATCACGGATTCCAGGGGTGCAGTGAAACCCTCGTCCAGAAAGCGCTTGATATTTGGCAAGTGTCCCGCTTCAGCCCAGGGCTTGAGCGTATCCCACGACCCGCCATCAATGCCTATAACCAATACATTTACCATGCTTCAAGCTCAACTCAAAAGACCAAGGCTTCCCTTGGAAGCGCAACAACGCACGAGGTAATATTCTTTGCCAAGAACCGTTACCTTTCTCTTCTTAAATCCAGCAGACAACTTGGCGATTCTGGGGACCAGCAAGGCGGCGTTCCTTGGTGCGTTTGCCCAGGAAACTTTTCCGCCGCAAAACAATAACCTGCAGGAAAAGATTTTTTCACGCCACTCGCAAAACTCCCTTAAATCGGTCAACCAGTGATTATTTGCTTCGGCTTCCCTGAAAAACAGTTTCCACAACCGCTTGCTCCTGCCGCTCGCAATGTTGCGCGGGTGATACAGGGCCGTTAACACTTCGTGGTATTTTGCCGCGCTTTCCCTGAACAACTTCTTCAATTCCCTTTCCCCAAAGCCGGCGTAATCCTCTGCCAACGCGTATGGGAACTCCAGCACCGAATACGGCAAGCCGTTCTTATCCAACGGCTTGAAGGGCACGCCCGTTCCAAACTGGTAACCGTTCCCTTGCGTGCTTGAACCGTACGAAGAATCCGCTGAAAAACCGTTGCCTTGAAGAACTGAGAACGTGGAATCAAAGTCGGAACCCCAAATCAAGCCATGAATCCGACAACACCTGAAGCCAAGTTTTCTGCCAAGCATGTCTTCAAGAGCCCCGACTTGGTCGTGCAAGCTTTGTTTCATCCTTAAGGGGTGAACGAACCTTGAAACGATGGGAACCGGTATTGCATAACGATTCCAGTGCAACCCTATCAAGGAATTCATTTCATTAAGCACTTTTCCTGAAATGAACGGGCTGTCCGGAATCGGAAAAAAAGTTGAGTGCACGCCCTCGCTTTTCTCGAAGTCCGTCACGAACGAGGAAGCATCCCCGTAATAATCCTCGTCGTGCGTCATGATTGCGGCGCCGTCAAACTCGAACGGATAAGGCCAAAAGCGCGGCACTTGCAACGCCCCGAACAACGTCTTCTTCAAAATGTTGGCCACGGGTTTCCTGGCCGCCCTCAATTCTTGTGAAATCACGAATTTGGATGAAAACGGCCGTTTCAAGCCGAAGCGTTTGGGCAGGGAATAATCCTCTTCGGGGACGCCTTGCTCAATGGAAGCTATCACGTTCGCGAAGTCAAACAGGGTGACTATGGTCGGGGCTCCTCGAAGATTTGAATAAAACGCTTGAGGCCTTCTCCTTGAGCCCAACAAAACCAGTCCCCTGAAGCCGCCAGACAAGCCAACCACGTTCAATCCGACTCCTCCGACTTTTTTGAAAACAACCTTTTTTGCGTTACCAGTCAAACCGCTTAAACTGGCGGATTGCTTGGAATCGGGAAAGTCAATTATCAAGGCCCCCCCAAAGTTCCTTAGTAATTCGGCGCTTTCCTCGTTCAATGCCTTGCAAGCGCTTCTTGAAACCACGGCTAACGGGGCGCCCCTCAAAACGCTTTTTTCTAGTTCTTCCACGTCAACCAAACGGCAGGAGCCGGCTTCGCTCTGTATTATGTTGAACCAGAACAGCGAACGATCCAGCAAGGAAAACCTTTTGTGTTTTGCTGAGGAACTTATCTCCTTTCCAGAGTAGATTAAAACCGGTCCGTAACCGCTCCTCGGAATTCCGGCTTTTGAATGCAATTCTTCAACTGGCCGAAGGAACGTAACATCTATCGGCCTAATTAGAAGATAAAAGAAAACGCTTGCAAACACGGCAATGATTGAAACCGGCTGAGAATAGGGCCAAGCGAGGAAGGCAAACAAAAGCAGGACTATTGAAGCCAGTTTTACGGCGAGGTGTTTCCACGAATAAATCTTAAATTTCATAAGGCACGTGTCCAAACAAAGCAAGCAAATCTTCCTTCAAATCCTCTGCAAGAAAAACAAGTTATAGGCTATTAAATATGACGAATCATTAGAATTTTTGTTTGCTTTCAACAATCACGCTTTTCAACACGGTTCTTAGCACCCCCCGTTTCGTTTTTTAACGGTTTTCGGCAAACAAAAAAGAGGAATTGCCCGTACTTCTTTTCATTCACGAACTTTTCACAAAACCATTGAGAAGTAATACCTGGCAACGCCTTGGAAAAACGGGTTTGATGTATGATTATGAAACCCAACGCCCCCAATTTATTCTTGATTTCAACTTCGCTAAAATACTTGTCAGGTGTAAGCTGCTTGGCTTGAAGACCCAAGAATCCAGCAATTTTTGCGGGAATACTGTATTTCATATAGGTGTACAAGACCGTCCAAAAAAGCCACGAACGCAACAAATGCCGTATCCATTCCTTTCGCGGCGTTGAAATGACGAAGACGCCTCCGGGTTTCAAAACCCGCCAAGCCTCCTCCAAATAAGCATCCTCATCTTCAACCTGCCTCAAAACCCCCAAACTTACGACGTTGTCAAAAAAACATCCATCAAAAGGCAACTTTTCTCCGCGTCCTAGGAACTTGCGTTTACCCTTGTAATAGCCCAACATTTCCTTGGAAATATCTAATAAGTAGTAATCGTGTTTGGGAACGAATTCGCTAAAGTAACCGAATCCGCCGCCGTCGTCAAGAACCGAACCGGGTTCAAGCCACCGGGCAGCCTCGGTAAACATCGGCTTGCGGTACCACTCATAATATTCCCGCGAATAACCGAACGGGCTTCGCTTAAAATCGTATTGCTGGTAAACCGCGTCAAAGTTCTTACCCATCTTGGCGTCTAATTTCGTCTTTTTAACCATTACAAAGCACCTAATCTATGTAGCCCAAAGCACGCAAACGACCTTTAACCTTTTCCTCATCAACTTTTTTTTGCGTTCCTGTTGAG
>DALH01000022.1:16782-17369 GCA_002499405.1 Candidatus Micrarchaeota archaeon UBA95
AGCCGGTCAAGCAAACGAGTTAACGCAACTTCAACATAACCCGAAACCGAGTCAAACTCACTTTTTCCTTTGATTCGGGACTCTATTCTGGCATGCAATTCATCAGAAAGTTCAACATTCTTCAAATCAAACACCTTTACAACGATTGAAGCAGTGGAACATTTTAAACATAATGCATCTAGAAAAACTAAACCATAATTTTATATGTTCCAAGCATAGTTCTAATATCAATGAAAACGACCGTTCAGGTTTCCGAAAAAACGAGAAAGAAGATCCGACTGCTTGCTTCGGAACTTGATTGTTCCTATGACGAGCTGCTCGAATTGCTGGTCGGTGACCCCAAGGAAACTGCGAAGCGGTTAAAGAGCGGCTACTCGCCAGTCGCGATTCCGAAAAACCTGGCCAACAAAATCGGGAAGGATTTGAAGAAAACGGGTTTTGAAACCGTTTCCGATTACGTCGCCTTCGTCCTCCGCGAAATATTCGGGAAAAACGAAGACGTTGACGAAGTGCGTAAAAGACTGAAAAAATTGGGCTACTTGTAGGTAAATAAAATGATCGCTCAGGACTTGGACAAACTGGAAGAG
>DALH01000022.1:17463-17593 GCA_002499405.1 Candidatus Micrarchaeota archaeon UBA95
AAGCGTCTACGTGTTGCGCGAGGCAAAAAAGCGCTTCAAGAAGTTGTGCTGCTTGTGGAGCATGGGTAAGGACTCCACGGTCACGGTGGCGCTCTCGCGCAAGGCGTTCTTCGGAAAAGTGCCCTACCCC
>DALH01000012.1 GCA_002499405.1 Candidatus Micrarchaeota archaeon UBA95
CGCCGGAGCCGTCGCCGTAGGTTTAGGCGATTGTTTTTATAACGCGATTGCGTCTGTTCTTCGAGGCGATTTACTGCATGAAATGCATTGTTGCAATTTTGCTCGTGTTTCTTGCGTTGTCAATTGCCGGCTGCATCCAGCAGCAGGCGCCGAGCCCGACCCCCGTACCGACAACAACGGCGTTTCCAACAGCAGAGCCGACTGTTTCCGCGCCAACCGCGACAATTATCCCTCCTTCGCCGACTCCCGAGGCATCGCCTGCGGTAAACATGCCGCGCGGACGCGCCGACGCCGACTTCGAGGTTCCGGTTTACGATGAAAGCAAGGCGCAGTACGGTACTACGCTGTTCCCCGACAACCACGTCGCGGGCAAGCCGCGCATAGTGGAGGTAAACATGCTTGGAGAAATCCTGTGGGAGTACGCGCTTCCGCCCGAGTTCGCGCCTTACACCAATCCCGGATTCGACGTCGAGCCGCTTTCCAACGGCAACGTCCTGTTCGTGCTCGCGCGCAAGGGAGTTTACGAAATCAACCGCAACGGCGCGGTAGAGTGGAAATACGAAAACCCAAAGGTTTCCCACGACGCCGACCGCCTGCCCAACGGCAATACCCTAATCGACTTCGGGAACAACGACGCGAAAAGCGACGTTCAGGCTCGCGAAATTGACGCGAACGGAAACACCGTCTGGAGCTGGCAGGCGTCGAGCGCGTTCGACAAGCCGCCTTATGCCGCGGTTTCCACCGAGGGCTGGACTCACGCAAATGCAGTCCTGCGCATGGACAACGGCGACACGCTCGTGAGCCTGCGCAACTTCAACCTTACCGCTGAAATCGCGCCGGACGGAACGCTCGTGCGCACAATAACGAACACGGAGTTCGACCACCAGCACGACCCGGTATTACTTGAAAACGGCAACATCCTGCTCGCCAATCACGGCGCACATCAGGGAGCGCTGGAACTGACGCTGGAAGGCGAAATCGTGTGGCGCTTTGACGTGCTGGACAGGGAGGCGGGCCCGCTGCGCGACGCGAACAAGCTGCCGAACGGCAACGTGCTCATAATCGGCTCGGACAGGATAATCGAGGTTACCCCCGGCAAGGAAATCGTTTGGATGCTGCGGCTGAAAACTGAATTAGACAAGCAGAGCGCGCCCGCCCTCGGGTTCTACAAGGCGGAGCGGCTCGCAGCCGAATGACTCCGAGAAACTCCAACAACGGCACGAAGCCCGACAAGTAAACGAATACGCAGAACTCCGTCCAAAGCATCTCCCATGAAACCATAACTGGTCATCTCCAGGAAAATAAGCGGTTTTAGACCGTAAACGCTTTTTCTTTTCATTGAAATCCCAGCAAACGCTTCCGCGTTTGCGGCACGTGACACTACAAATCAAAGATTTGCTGTGCCCGTAAACCTTCGAGGTTTACTGGGACCTTCGCGATTCGCCGTGTTTCTTTTTCCAAAAAGAAAAGTTTGAGTCAGCCCGCCTAACGCGCGGGTTTTAAATACGCGCTCGGAATAACGCGTTTAGGGAGGCGGAAAGCAAATGTGCTTCACTGAATGGGCGAACAAGAAAGCCAAGAAAATGGACGTTTGGGACATCGGGTTCACGAAGCTCGCGGTGTTCTTCTTCACGCTGTTACTCGTGAAGTTCTGGCCGGCAATCGCGTCGCTGGACTGGTACTGGTACCTTGGTTTGGCGGTCATCGCGGCAATCCGGCCGATGAGCAGGTTCCTCTGCAAGTAAAAAGGAATTTGAGTTCGTCCGCTAGGGCTGAACTAGTCTGCCTGAGCCGCGCATGATTTTGTAGGGACACACAGAGCGCATTTCCTAGGAAAAATAAACATTAAAACATAAAGTCGTTGAGGGCTTGAGGTAAATTTAATGTAAGTTAGCGACAAAATGCACGGCCTATTCTTGCTATGATTTGTTGAGGACGACGCCCCTAAACAATCCGTAAAATATCAAACCGAACAGTCCCGCTGCTATGAGCAATTGTTCCGCAGGAACGTTTTTTCCGAAAACTATGGCTCCGCCAAAAAATAAAAAGAACAAAATGGCTGATATCGCTAAGTAACCGATGAAATCGCCGATAAGTTCTCCCGCGCCCATCAGACCACCTAATTTACTTTAAATTACATTAAATTATGCAACTTAAAGTTATTTAAAGTTTTCCCGTTCGTAGTAGGCGCCCCTGAACTTGCCTACCTTGCGCAGTTTGCCTTGTTTTACCAGTTCGTTTAAGTCCGCAATGGCGGTTGGAGACGACACGCCGGTTAGCTTGATCAAGTCTTTGGTTTTTATCTTGCCGTGAGCTTTAGCGAATACCAGGGCTTGTTGCTGGCGAGGGTTCTCTGACTCGACGGGATGCCGTGGTTTGCCGCTTAAAGGGCCGTATAAGACTAGTTGGAACGCATCGCCAAGGTTGTTGAAGTCGGGGTCAGGCAGGTGAGCTTGACGGCATAGCTTAACGATTTTAGGTACGCCCGTGCCCAAGCCTTCACCTAGCCCGAGGTCTTGCAACAACCGGTAGCACAACGGATTCCGGTGCTTTGGATTTTTGAAGAAATTCTGTTGCGTTTGCCCAGGCAGCAATCCACCCGGATTGGTGATTACTAGCCGGTCTTCATAAATTTCGGCGCGTATGGGCATCGGGTCGTAGTAATCCCTATGGCCTATGGCGTTGGTGATTGCTTCGCGCAAAGCCGCTTCTGGGTAATCCGGCACCTCTTCGCGCGTGGTTCCAGCGATTTTCTGCGTCTTTCCAATCTTATCGAGGATTAGCGCATACGTCAAGTCGATGAGTTCCGGA
Source organism: Candidatus Micrarchaeota archaeon UBA95 (assembly GCA_002499405.1). GTDB lineage: Archaea > Micrarchaeota > Micrarchaeia > Norongarragalinales > Norongarragalinaceae > UBA95. The sequence continues at coordinate 2,812 of DALH01000012.1, forward strand.
ATGGTGCTGTTTAACCTTTGGTCGAACGTGATTCTATCCACTTCCTTTTCCTTGCCGCGGTAAACCACTACGCGCGCTTCAAGGTTGTTGAAATGCTTTGCTTGCTCTTTCGCGAAAAACATTAACGCCACGTTCTTCAAGTAGAAAGAACCGTTGAAGCTCGCAATCTTCAAGCCAGTCAGCCTCGTCTTCAACTCTTCCGCGTTTCGGGAATTGAAGTCTATCCCGCGTTTCTTGAAATAAGCGGCAAGTTTGCTGAAGTCAAGGTCGTCCAACAGGGCTTGAGTTTTTTGTTCCTCGAAATTGAGAATGCCTCGCGTCCTGAGGTACGCAACGAGTTCTTCGCCGTAAAGCTCGACGTTCGTAGTGCCTTGCCTGATGAAACAACGCTTTTTACAATGGCAGAGCGATTGTGAGTGCGCTATCTCTCCCACCTTAAGCACTATAAACGTCTTTCCTTCGTTTTTGATAAACTCTTGTTCTACGCCGCAGTTGGTGCAATCTTCAAGCGCCTGCCTCACTCGCCTGGATTCTTCGTCCGCGTTCTTCACGCCGACGAGTTCGCCTTTCGACCCTACTCCAATCACAATAAGCCCGCCGAAGCTGTTGGCGAACGCGGAAATGCTCTCGCCCAATTTCTTCTGCACGCTGGCTTTAAGCTCAACCGTCGGGCTTTCCCCGCCGGAAGCAATGCGCTGCAACTCAGCGTAAGAAAACGTCATTTGACCGCCTCCTCAACAATCCGCCTTTCTTCCGCAGTCAAACCGTACAAGTCGTAAACAAGAGCATCGAGATTTTGATCCAGTTCAAAAAACTCTTTTTCTAATCCTGGACGGGCGTCTGTCGGTTTATCCTCCAGCGCCCCGAGTTGCGCGCTTACTTTCGCCATTTTTCTTGCTAGCTCAACCAACTTAGTCTTGTTGGCACTGCTCGCATCAACGATTGGGAGTTGCTCTAAATACTGCTTGTTACAAGAGTAGAACCCTCCTCTAAATGGCGTGCTTATTTTTGTTAGATAAAAGGTAAGCAATTTACTATTGAGAATAGCGGTAACGAACTCGTAGTCATCTTTAGATAGCATAACGCCACTAACATCCACATTATCCAAACAAAAATTGCCATCATCATAAACGGCGTTTATTCGATGGGCTAGTCTTGGGATGCAAATCTTCGGAAAACTCTGTTTTGTTAAATTCTTTGGATAAACGTACGCATACCAGTTCAGTCCTTTCATCTTTCCGTTTTCACGATTTTCTAAAGCCTTCTTATTTTCACGTAGGTATCTTGCTAGGTTGGGGCATTTTTTTTCTACTTCATCGAATGGTGCAAGATTCGCTTTACTATCCTGAACCCAGTACGGAAAGATTACAAACTGCCGTGTTTTTAGTGGCTTGTACCGTTTAACGTCTGTACCACTTAGGAGTGGCCGAAGTAAGTCCAGCTCAAGTTTTTCGGACCTGTTTAATGATTTACTAAAAAGTGCGTCGTGGTTTGAACCGGAGAGTATCATTACTTTATCAGCACTTGTTTGAACGCCAACAAAAATTGATTTTGAAATATCGCCTAGTTTCGGGAATCGCTTGAGCTTTTCGACGATGGATAGTTGATCGCCTGCTACTAAAATCCAGGGTTCAGCGTCTTTTGGTTGGTTCAACGAGGATTTTCGTAAGTCGGATTCGATTAACGTCTTTCCGTTGTTTGTATTTGCTTTATTGAATTCGGCGTATTCAAACGATCTGTTTTCTTCATTCTTTAGAAAAAGCAGACAGGTGTATGTGGTGGCTCCAGAAAAGACTTGGAATTCTTTGAAATCTACTAGTTTATTGAGGGCTTTCTTAGAGCTTATCACTTTGCGCAAACCTTCACCGTATTCTGCGGTGAAAAATTTAGATGGTAATATGTATCCGAGTACTCCCCCCGGCTTCAATAGTTTAAGCGCCTGTTCAACAAACAAACAATAGATATCGTAATTTCTTGTTGTGGACGAATAGTTTAAACTAAAATATTTGACGTCCTTCTCAGCCATAGTTTGTATGCGTACATACGGCGGATTCCCGACAACTACGTCAAATCCGCCATCTTTCATTATCCCCTCAAATTCTTTGCTCCAGTTGAAAGCACGGTCTCCAGCAACTGTTGGGTCATCTATTAGCGAGTTGCCGCACTTGATGTTTTCGCGCAAATCCGGAAGACGGTGCTTGGTTTCAGCGGCTTTCAAGAGAAGGTTGAGTTGCGCGATTTCAACGGCTTTGGGGTCGAGGTCAACGCCGTAAAGGTTGTTCTTTAAAATCTTGGTCTTGCGCGTTATTTTAGCCGCTTCACTCTCCGGGTCTAGCTTGGCTTGCGCGTAATTCTTGTCCTTCTTCTTGTAGTAATCGTCCAAAACGTCGAACGCTTTCAGCAAGAACGAGCCGGAACCGCACGCCATGTCGAGGACTTTAATTTTATCGACCTCGTCCGGCTTCTTGTTTTTCAGCATTTCGCCAAGCGTATTGCGCACGATGTAATCGACGATGTACGTCGGCGTGTAGTAAATGCCTTGCTCCTTGCGGTGCGCTTCCTTGCTCTCAACCTTCGCGCGTTTATCTGTTTTCTTGAGAATGTGGCTCAAATACTGCTCGTAAATGTTGCCCAGCACGTCGGCGTCGATGGCTGAAAAATCGTAATGCGTCAAGCCGTCCTTGCTGTCGTAAAGACCCTTGATTACTTGAGCTAATACTTCGTTGTCTATGTCGATGGTTTCGCACAAGTGCCTTTGCGCCAAGTCGCCGGCATTGAACGTAAACAGTTTGCTGTTGTACGTCTTGTCGAAATGCAGGTAAATCTCGTTAAGCGCGGAAGTCAGCTTGCCGCTCTTTTTCTCTTCGAATTCACGAACTTTAGGCAAAAGCGTGGGCGGTTCTATGTTCCGGTCTTCCGCAGTCCTGATGAAAATCAAACGATCGATAATCCGTTGGACTGCCTCGTCGACTTCCTCTTCGGACAAGTTCTTTCCGGCGTTGTTCTTCACGATGTTTTTTGAAAGCAGGGCGCGATGCTGCATTAGTTCGGAAAGCAGTTGGTCGCCGACTTTCGTTTTACGCAGTTTCTTGCCCCAATTTAAGGCTGCCGTGTCGAGCAGACTTTCCTGAAACGCAAGTTTTGACAGTAACCATAGTTCGCTGAAGTGCTCTGCGAACTGGTCGAAAGTAAGCGTTTTGAAGCGAGCGTTTGAGAGGTTGTTGTCCTTGACTTCGGCGTTGTAGATTACGAGCGTTTGAAAGTCGGTTAAAACCGCCCAGCTAGTGCCCTTGTGCCACGCGTAGTTAATGGCTTGACTGGCGTCTTTCGCCTCGTCCAAGCCCTTATTCAACGCTTTTGCTTCCAAAAAGAACTTGGGAATCCCGTTAATCCTGAATGAGTAATCGACGCGTCCTTTGGAAACCTTTTCTTCGTTAATCACTTCGTCAAGGCTGTAATCGTTCTCCATGTCCCAGCCTAAAGCGCGGAAGAGCGGCGTAATAAACGTCTTCTTGGTTTCCTCTTCGCCAAGCCGTTTTGTTTGCCCGGCTTCCTGAAACTGCTTGAACTTTAAAATCAGCCTCTCAACGTCTTTCTTGGCTTGGTCATGTTGGGTGTCAGGCATATAATCGCACGAGGAATTACTTTAAATAACCTTAAATATCTTTTCTTTAAAGTTTAAGTGATTTGGCTTAAAGTAAGAGAAGACGTACATCTGTTTTCCGTGCGTCGGTCTATCACCACTAGCATGAAAATGTATGACGAAAACTAGCTCCAGAACCGCGTTTTTTCCTATGTTTTTCCTAGGAAATAACGTAGGTTAGGCAATCAACGGTGTTTTTCGTTCGAAATCTCGTCAATTGCCTAGCCGTTTCTGTTGGTCTATGATGTTAATTCGCGTCAGTCCGTCCGTCAGTCATCACGAAGTCAGTTGTAACGGGGTCATCATCCGAATCATTCAGGGGAAACGCGTTTTAAATCGTTCTGCGTAAATGGTTTTCGGTGGGGTGAAGACGGATGCGGGGCATACTGGACTGGTTGAAGGAAGAGGAGAACACGTTTTTCGCGTTGCATGTCGCGGGCTTGTTCGTTTTGGCGTTCGCCGCGGAGTCGCTTGCACCGGCGTGGACCAAAGTGGTTTACCCGGCCTTGTTGCTGCTGGCGGCGGCGAGCTTCATGTGGAACTACCCCGTGAAAGCCATTAAGAACCACGGCTTGTTCTCGGAGTACGCCATTGAATCGCGCCTGCTGTGGCTGGTGTTGCTCGGCGCGCTCACCGAGTATTTGGCATACGACTTGTGCGAGTGCAAAAACGAGTGGCTGTACGCCGGGGTTGCCATAGTGGCGGGCTTGTTAATAGCGTTTTACAGCAGGAGCCGCCTCCACGAAAGGATTATTGGGGCGCGGGGATTCAAGTGAACGTTCGGGACGCTATCCTGAACAGGCGGAGCGTGCGGAAGTGGGTGAAGCGGCCGCTCACCAACAAAGAGTTGGAGGCGTTGAAGGAGGCGGTGCGCTGGGCGCCGAGCGCGCACAACGAGGAGAGCCGCTTTTTTTACTTTGTCACCAGCGAAAAAAAGATTGCGGAGTTGTGTGCGGCAACCGGCCGCCAGTTCAAGCCCGACATGGGCTTGGTCATCGTGGCGTGCTCGTCTAACGCGGATTACGGCGTGATGGACGTCTCCGCTTCAGTGGAGAACGCGTTGCTTCAAGCCGTGGAACTCGGGTTGGGCGCGGTCTGGGTGGGCGCGTTCAACGCAAAGAAGGTGCGCGCCGCGCTCGGCATTCCAAGCAATTTGACGCCCGAGGCGCTGGTTCCGGTTGGCGAGCCAGCTGAGAAACCCGAACCAACAAAGAGGAAGCCGGAAAAGGAAACAGTGAAAATCGTATGAACATTTTACTGGACAGGGAGTCGTTCAAGGCGCTTGCGAACGGGACGCGAGTGGAGTTGTTGAAGAAGCTTGGGGGGAGGCGCGCAACTGCCAGCGAATTATCCAAATCCCTGGGCATAAGCGTTCAAGCCGCGGGCAAGCACCTCAAGAAGATGCGTTGTGCGGGCCTCGTGAACGAGGAAAGGAGGAGCAAATGGGTTTATTATTCGTTGACCGATAAGGGCGCGGCGTTGTTGAACCCGCAGCCCCAGAAAAACTTGTGGATACTCCTTGGAATCTCGTTGCTTGCATTCGCTTACGCGAGCCAATTATTCCTCGGTTCAACTCCCTCCCCGCAAGTAGCGGAAAAGGTTTTGGGTGAGGAGGCAAGCAACTACGCGTTGGACGCCGTTGCAGCAACGCCAATTGAGCCAACAATGGATTACGCGTCCGTGGCCGCGCTGGTAATTGGAAGCATTTGTTTGGGCGCGTTTCTTTACGCGTTGTTGAGGGAAAAAAGATGCGTTTGCTGATGCTCAACCCGTTTTACTCGCCTTACCTCGGCGGAACCGAAAAGCATTTGGTTGAAGTTTGCAGGCGGCTCGCAAAAAAACACGACGTCACGGTTTTGACGGCGCGCCTCCCGAACACGAAGGAGAAGGAAACAATTGACGGTGTGCGCGTGGTGCGCAGCCAAGCGTGGATTTTGAAGCAGTTGCCCAAGCCGCTGCCCCCACCCATTCCGATTACGCCGCTCGGCATGGTTGACTTGAAGCGGGAAGCCGCCAAAGCCGATTTGGTGCACATCCACAACCGTTTTTGTTATGGGGCCGCTGAAACGTGGATGATTAAAAGCGTCCTGGAAAAAAAGCTGGGTCTCACCCTGCACAACGCGCGCACAATTGGCGTGGACGAGAAAACCGATGCGTTGGGGCAGTTTTACGACGACTTCATCGGAAAAGGCGTCATGAAGGAAGCGGATTGCATTGCCGGGGTGAGCCGCGCCACCATTGAGTCAACGGTGCCAAAAAAGTGGTGGGGCAAGTGCTCCGTGATTTACAACGGGACCGACGTCAAGCTCTTCAACCCGCGCGTCAAGCCCGAAGGAATTGAAGGGGAGTTGGGGCTGGAAAAAGGATTCGTGTTGACGAACTGCCGCCTCGTCCCCCAGAAAGGCGTGAAATATCTGGTTGAAGCCATGAAAGGCGTTGACGCCCAGCTCGTGGTCTTCGGCAGGGGGCCGCTCAAGGATGAGTTGGCAAAGCAGGCGAAAAAAACGGGCGTGAACGCCGCCTTCGTCTCGCAGCGGCTCACTGACGAACAACTGGCGCGCCTCTACTCGGCGTGCTCCGTGTTCGTTTTGCCGTCCGCGTGGGAGCCGTTCGGAATGGTTTTGACCGAGGCGATGTCGTGCGGCAAACCCGTCGTGGGAACCGACGCGGGAGGCATACCCGAAGTAATCGGGGACGCAGGAATCGTCGTACCCAAGGCGAACCCCAAGAAACTTCGCGAGGCAATAAACCGCGTGCTGAACAACTCCAAGCTCAGCCGCCGCTTAGGCCGCGAGGGAAGGAAGCGCGTGCTCTCAAATTTCACGTGGGACCGCACTGCAAAGGCATACGAAAAAATGTACGGGGGATTGAGATGAAAAAAAGGCCTGGTTTCGACGAATACTTCATGGAATTCGCGCGCGTTGCCGCCAAGCGTTCCACGTGCCTGCGCAGGCAAGTTGGCGCCGTGCTGGTCCTGGACAAGCACCTGCTTTCAACTGGTTACAACGGCGCGCCAGCAGGGCTGAAGGACTGCCTTGAAATCGGGTCGTGCCTGCGCGACGAGTTGGGCGTTCCCTCAGGCGAGCGCCACGAGTTGTGCCGCGCCGTGCACGCCGAACAGAACGCGGTCATCCAGTGCGCGCTGCACGGGGTGAGCACGAAGGATGCAACGCTTTACACCACGTCGAGTCCGTGCATCACTTGCGCGAAAATACTCGTCAACGCGGGCGTGAAGCGAATTGTTTACTGCGACGCGTACCCAAACAAGGAGGCGTTTGAAATAATGGGGGAAGCCGGGTTGAAGGTTGAATTGTTCGGTGAAAAAAATGATTGAGTCGTGCCTGGAACTGGAGTGGAACCGCGAACGCGAGGTTTTGTCGGCGCTAGGAAGGGAGTTGGAGCCGGACGTGCGCTGGCTTAAGCAGGTGCGAGACTTCGTGCAGCACGAGGTTAAGGGAATCAATTTCACTCCGCAGTATTACATGCACCGCGGAGTTAAGCGCGAAGGCGACGAGTGGAGAGAACTGCGTTACGACGTGACCGTGCTCCCGCCGCGGCACCTCGGCGACGAATACAACAAGACTGTCGGCCACTATCATCCCGCCGCGGCGTGCGGCAGGAGTTACCCCGAGGTTTACGAAGTGCTTGCCGGGGAAGCCCATTACCTCCTCCAGAAAAAGGATTTGACGCGTTTCGTCGTAGTCAAGGCGCGGAGGGGAGACAAGGTGGTCGTTCCCCCGGATTACGGGCACGTCACCGTCAACCCGAGAAACGAGGCGCTGGTGATGAGCAACGTCACGGAGGCCTCCTTCAAGAGCGAGTACGGGAATTACGAGGCGAAAAAGGGCGCGGCTTACTACGAGTTTTGCAACGGCTTCAAGAAAAACCCGCTTTACGGCGGGGTTCCCGAACCCGAGGTAATGGAGGCGGCCGCCTTGGACGAATTGAAGGGAAAGGAATTATACTTGTTGGGCTTGGAAAAGGGGGCGCTGCGGTTCCTCCTGGACCCCGCGGAATACGAGGAAAGAATTTAAATTAATATAGGCGGGGCGCGTAAGAATCTCATGATGAAAACCGCGTTTTACGCGTTTTTGTTGTTGTCGCCTCTGGCCGCGCTGGAGGCCTGCGCAACCCTGATTTACGTGGCCAATAACGGGGAGACCTTGTTCAGCCCAGAGTATGGTTGGAACGTGAACGCGGAAAGCATCCGCTTCAGCACGTTGAATTCCGAGCAAGTGAAGGAGTTCAACGGCGAGGGAAAAATCTTGTACGCGGTGACCAAGGAAACCAAAAATAACCAGGATTACAGGAAGCTTGAGGGCCGCCTACTTGTCAAGCCTTACGTGGCCGAACGCGCCATTGATTTCACGCTTCTCCCGGAAAACAAGGTGGAATACGCTTGCGGAGGCGACGAGTGGAGCGTGGAATTCGTGAACGAAACCCTTGAAACGCCCGCCGCGCAAGTGAGCGGAGAATTCCTGCGCGTGGAATCCCAAAAGAATTACGCTTTCGGGTTCGACGGAATCGATTCGGCATCCCATTTTTACGTTAGGTTGGGCGTGGAGGGCGCACCAATTTATTACCCGAGCGGAGGCGTTTACCGCGTTGCCGCGGACAACAACGTCAACTACCTTGGTTGTTGCGAGCACTCGTGCGTTGACAAGGAGAACGGGTGCAAGGGAACCGTGCTCACCGCGGAAAACAAGTGCGTTGGTATGGATGCATACCGCTACCAGTGCGCCCTGGACGCGTGCGTGCCCGTTGTGGAGGACTGCGTTACCTGCGATAACGCGGAGTGCACGGCGTTGCCTGAAGAGGAACCAGGTGGGGAAGCCTGCGTTGACTCGGACGGCGGGCTGCGCCCCTTTGAAAAGGGCGGCATCGGCGAAAACGAGGACTCCTGTGACGGCTTGGACGTAATTGAATGGTATTGCGAGAACGGCGAACCGCAAAACGCGCCCATCCAGTGCGAACACGGCTGTGAAAACGGGGCGTGCAGGGAAGCGCCTCAGTGCATTCAAGGGGATTCCTCGGTTTTGTACGGCGGCGATGAATTCCTGCCTTACTGCTCGGTGGAAGGCCTCGTGGAATACTCGTGTGAAGGCAGCGAACTGCACAGTTCCGTTACCCCGTGCAACTGCGTTGGCTCCCAATGCGCTGCAACGGAGGAAAAGGTGGATGGAAACGGGTTCGTGCTGCCGGCGCTCGCAATAATCATCGCGCTCGCGGCCGCATACCTGTGGCTCAACAAGCCGCCCGCCGGAAAGCACCGCAAAAAGTAATAAATGACCGTTCCTCCAATTCTTTCCTGTCTCTCTCGAGTGCTTCAGCAGGTGGCATGAAACAAAATGAATAAATTATTCGGAACGTCGGGCATCCGAGGCATTTACGGCAGCGAAATAAGCGGCGAGCTCGTCCAGGGAATGGCCAAATCGTTCGCCCACTACCTTGGGGAAGGAAAAAAGGTCTGCGTTGGAAGGGACACGCGCCGCAGCGGACCCGACCTGGAGCAAAAACTAGTTGAAGGCCTCACGGAAAACGGGTTGAACGTCGTGAAACTCGGCGTAATCTCGACGCCCGGCGTGTACTTCCTGACGCGCGAACTCGGGTTCGACGCCGGCGTAATGATTACCGCGAGCCACAACCCCCCCGAATACAACGGCCTCAAATTCTGCGACTCCCAAGGAATGAGCGTTGACCAGCAAAGGATTGAAGAAGGATACTTCAACCCCCCCGAATTCGCGGCGACCGCCAAGGGCGGCGTTGAAGAATTGGATGGTGCAAACGAATTTTTTTCGCGGCTCGCAAAAATCTGTCCCCCGCCCCTCAAAAAACTGAAACTCGTCGTGGACTGCGCGTGCGGGCCCGACTCAACGCATTTGCCGGACTTCCTGCGTTCGCAGGGGCACGAAGTGCTCGAAAGGAACTGCGTTGCCGACGTTGAAAAATGCGACCGTCCCCTGGAGCCGAAGCCGGACACCCTGCAAAAAACAATTGAATTCCTAAGGCAGAACCGCGCCGACGCCGGCCTGTGCTTCGACGGCGACAACGACCGCATCGTGTTCCTGGACCGCAACGGCTTCCTCGGCCTGCAGGAAGCCAACGCCGCAATCGCCTCAATCGTCATAGGCAAATCCAAAAGCAGGGAAGTCGTGGGCTCGGTTGAAACCGGCCGATTCGTTGAAGAAGCCGTGAAGCGCGCCGGCGGTTCCCTGCACCGCACCATCGTGGGCGACGCGTTCATCGCGCGCACCGTGAAGGAACGCGGCGCGGCGCTCGGCCTGGAGGAATGCGGGCACTACATGATTCCGCGCATCGGCTACTTTTCCTCAACCATTTACCCGGCCACGCTCCTGCTCGCAAAGCGCGACGTCAACGAAATCCGCCGGGACTTCTCCTCCATCCCGAAAACTTTTTTCGCAAAGGAACGCATCAACTGCCCAAACGAAAAAAAGGCGGCGGTGATGAATGCGGCGGCCGAAAAAATGAAGGCGATGCGCGGCGGCGAAATCACGGACATTGACGGCGTGCGCGTGGACTGGGAGGACTCGTGGCTGCTCGTGCGGCCGAGCGGCACCGAACCCTACATGAAGGTGAGCGGCGAAGCCCTCGCGCAGGAACGGCTGGACGAATTGATTGGCCTTGGAAAAGGGCTCGTAAAGGAGGCGATGAAAAAATGAAGGCAGTCATCCTTGCGGCGGGAACCGGCAAACGCGTTTACCCGCTCGCCGTGAACAAGCCCAAACCCATGTTCAAGCTGCTAGGCAAGCCCTTGATGGAGTATGTGGTGCAGGAACTCGCGGAAGCCGGAATAAACGAAATCATTTGCGTGGTCGGCCACAACTCGCAGCAAATCAAGGACTACTTCGGCTCGCAATCGCACGGCGCGAAAATCGCTTACGCAACGCAGGAGGAAGCGCGCGGCATGGCCGACGCGCTGCTGTGCGCGGAAAAACTCGTGAACAACTCCAAGTTCCTCGTGGTGAACGCGGACGACGTGTTCGAACCAGGCCTCGCCAAGAAAATGCTTGAAAAAGCGGACGAGTGCGACGTGGTCTTCGCCTCCCAACCCGTTGAGGAAACCTGGAAGTTCGGCATCCTGGACCTGGAAGGCGACCGCGTCAAAAAAATAGTTGAAAAGCCGGACAAGGGGAAGGAGCCGTCCAACAACGCCGTAATCGGGTTGTACGCCTTGCACCCGGACGTGTTTGACTACATCCGCAAGACGCCCGCGTCCGACGCGCAATACGAGGAAGCAATGCAAAAAATGATTTTGGACGGGAGAAAAGTGCGCGCCCTGTTTTACGAGGGCTTCTTCGGCTCCTACAAGCTGCCGTGGGACTTGCTGCGCTTGAACGACTACTTCCTGGAAAGCCAGGACTCCTTCATTGCTAAAAGCGCGCGCGTATCCGAGCGCGCAGTTGTCAAGGGGGAAAACGTTTTCATAGGCGAAAACGCGCGAATCTTCGAGCACGCCGTGGTTGAGGGACCCTGCTTCATCGGGAACAACGCGATAATCGGGAACAACTGTTTGATTCGCGGCCGCACCTCCATTGGCGCGGGCTCTGTCATGGGTTACTCCACGGAGGTGAAGCACTCCGTGATAGGCGAGAACTGCTGGACGCATTCCTCGTACGTGGGCGACTCCATCGTGGGCGACAACTGCTCGCTTGGCGCGGGCACCATCACCGCGAATTATCGTTTCGACGAGGAAAACATTTGCGTTGACGTGCTCGGCAAGGGCCGCATGGACTCCGGCACGAACAAGCTGGGCGCCATAATCGCGGACAACTGCAAGACGGGCAGCAACGCCACCCTCATGCCGGGCGTGAAAATCGGGCCGCACTCAATCGTGGGCGGAGGCGTCCTGCTTTACGCCGACCTGGAACCCAACAAAATCGCATTCCAGAGCAAGCAAGTCCTCGAAATCAAGGACAACAAAATCGCGTTGCAACCAGAGAAAGCGAGGAAACTCAAGGAAAACCTGGACAAGTACGCACGCATAAAGGCATAAGAAGGAGTGGGGGGCAAGAATCATTTAATGCGGAAACAACCGGAACCCGAACAACTGAAATTCGACCTTGACGCGGGGCAAAGGAAAAAACGCGCGAGGGCATTGGAGGAAGACCGCGAAGACCGCGCCTCCCTCTACCGCGGGCCCAGCTACGAAGAGGTCAAGCTAATGAAAATCATTGACGACTTCAAGTTGCGTCTCAAGGTAAACGCGGCTTGGACGCACAAATACGTTGAGCCAATCATTAAGGCGATACACAAAGAAGCCAGCGTAACGAAAATGCCGGATTATGCCTTTGACGGCGTTGAAAAATTCATCAAGTCAATCGCTTATCAAAAGGGGGGCAATGAACGCGACTATGTTGAAGAAATACTACGGAGGCATAAGAGTGACCGCTTTGAAATTTTAACGGCTCACTCGCCCCTTTACAGGCACGCATACAACCTATTCAAGCTGAAGGGAATGGTTGAGGGATTGCACGACCGCAAGCAAGAATACTTCAAAGCCGAATACGGGAACCAAAGCGCTTAAAACAAGTTGAAAACAAATAATTTGACTATCAAACTCGGATTACTGGGTTGAATGAATCATGGCGGCCAGCAAGAAATTATTGTACGCGTTCGGGTTCCTCATCATCGCGAGCTTCCTGTTCGGAATGCTGTGGCCCATAATGATTACGGACAGCGCGTCGCCTTCCCCCACCCCTCAACAAAGCCAGGACTTCGAGGGGCAGGGCCAGACAACCGCGAAAATCGCTTCTTTTTCCAGCGATTACCTGGTTGAATGCAACGCAACCAACGCGAAAACGTTGTTGGAAGGCGTTGAAGGGGTTGGCTTGACTTTCACGGTGGCATCCGGCTTGTACTCGGTTACCGGGCAAAACGCTTCAAGCCGCGCCATTTACGAGGCGTTGGCGGATTACTGCGAGCCCTGGATTTACCGCAACGCAAAACTGGAATACGCTTCGTCGCTTGAACTCGACGCCAACACCACGCTCCCCGCATACGTGCTCAACCAGTTGCCGGCTTACGTCGGCGGATTCCACGAGGAAGGCGACGAAATCAAGGTGAACGTATTGATTCAAGTCACCGACGGCCAAGTCGTGAACGCGCAAGTGTTTGAAATGCCGGAAACCGTGCCGTTGCCCGAACCCGGGCCGTTCAACGCAACCGACGCGTTCAATGAAACCAATCAAACCGGAGAAGACGAATCCAACAACGGAAGTGAAGAACAATGAATGAAGGCGATTTCGCGAAAATTGATTACGTTGGCCGCGTGAAAGGCGGCAAGGTTTTTGATGCGACGAGCGAGGAAACCGCGAAAAAGGAGGGAGTCTACAACGAACGCGGCAAGTACGGCTCCGTACTCGTTCCCGTCGGCAAGGGCGTCGTGTTAAAGGGCTTGGACGAAGAATTGTTGAAGGCGAACAAGGGCGACGAAAAAAAGGTTTCATTCGGCCCCGACAAAGCGTTCGGAAGGCGCAACCCCGAACTCGTCAAACTCGTTCCAATGAAGCCCTTCAAGGAACAAGGAATTCAGCCCGTGCCCGGAATGCCCATCCAACTCGACGGCATGCAGGCGCGCGTGCAAAGCGTTTCCGGTGGCCGCGTGCGCGTGGACTTCAACCACGAACTCGCGGGCAAGGAAGTTGAATACGATTACAAGGTTCTGGAGGTTTACTCCAAGCCCGAGGAAAAAGCCGCGGCCCTAGGAAAGGACTTGCTCCCGGAAGCAAGCGTGGAATACTCGGAAAAGCAAATCAAGGTCAAGGTGCCTGGCGAACCCAACAAGGCGACCGCGGACTACGTGGTGCGCAAAAACCAGTTGATTGCCCAACTCCTGGAATTCGTGGGCGCCAGGAAAGTAGTCGTTGAAGAGGAGTGGGCCAAACCCAATTCAACGCATTAAAGACTTCAAGCCTGCGAGGTTGCACGCCGCCTCAACCAGGCGAACCAAAACCATTAACGCTGCCGCGAACGCCAAATCCAACCCAAGCGCAGTTGAAAAGAAGAGCGCGCCCGCGCCCTCCTGCAAGCCCAAGCCGGCAACGCTGAACGGCACGAACGACAACGCCGTCAACACCGAGTTGAACGCCGCAAACAAAACCAATTCGTTTAATGCAAGGGGGTGACCGAGCGCGGCGGCGAGGCACATCCACTCCAAGCCGCGCAAGAACGCGCCCACAAAACTCACGCCAACGTTCAAGTAAACGAGGCGGGCGGGAATGCGCTTGGAGAAAACGTCTTCGTAAAAGAACGACAATTTTCCGCCGAACCAGGGAACGCGCGGCAACAAGTTGGACAGGGCGGCCCTCTTTGCGGCGAGCGACCACAACGCGAAAACCGAGCCCGCCAAAAGGAACGCGGACGCGAACGCCAGGGACTCAATTGATTCAAAGAGCAGGTAAACGCTTACCGCCGCGAAAACCCCGCGCGTGAAGAAATCCGCGGCCAGGGAAACCCCGAAAACACGCGCGCCCTGTTGCGCCTTCAATCCCCACTCCCGCGCCTTGACCACGAAGAACGCGTAGCCCGAGCGCCCCGGCGTGTAATCGCTAAACAGCATTCCCGCCAAGTGCGCCCAGAAAACCCTTGAAAGGGAGGCGGGCGCACCCACGGAAGCACTCAACCACTTCAAGCGGAACGCCGTGGTCAACTGCAACGCGTAATAAAGCGTTATTGCGGGCAAAATCCATTCAAGGCGCGCGCCCGCGAGAACCGAGGCAATTGACGCGAAATCAAGCGAGGAAAAAAACAAGTAGACGAGCACGACGGCCAGGGCGGCGTTCAACGCGAGTGCGAAGCGTTTGTTCACGTCAATAGGTTGGTTTGGGAAAATAATAAACGTAAGCGTAGCCGCCTAAGTAATCAAACCCCTAATGAGAACTACAAAAAGGAGAGTAATATTCCTGCAATTGCAAAAATAACGAGGACTGAAGGTAAAAGGAGGACTGCTATAACTGCCTTAAGCCATGAAAAGTCGTGTGCAACCCTTAAAGCGGCAAGATTCAGGTAAAGGAAGTAAACAACAAAAACAACTACCAGCAAAGCAACAAGCAAAAGGGCTAGGCCGGGCAATAACACCGCCAATATTAAAACCAGAATAAGTGAGGCAGCGAAAATCAATGAAAGAGACGGCATTGGAAGATAAAACAAATAATATTGTTCAACAAAACGTCCTTTTCCGCCTAAAAGCCGCGCAATAACAAAAACTATGCCGGTAGAAATAAGCGATTGAATTAATGCAGTCGGAATTGACAAAAGCAGTAATAGGCCGGCTCCGCCTAAAAGCATTCCAAGAATTGAAAACGGCGCGGGAAGAAAAACCGAAAACGAACCAAGTAAAAACAAAACCAAAATCAAAGCAATAGCCGGAAATAAAGAAGTCAGGATTCCGCGCTTTAAAGTCGCAAACTCTTTCTCCGACTTAAAGGTTTCAACCGGGTTAAAAACCGCGTTCTTCCAAGCGCGAATCAAAGAATGCTCTTCATTCATTGAATTCAAAACAAGATTTGAATTATTCGGTTTTGGTGAAGGGGCAGGCGGTGGGGGCAGTTGGCGGGGCTTTTTAACAACCTCTTCTTTTTTCATCCCCGCGGGACCCAAACCCATAAACAAAAACCAAAGGGAAGATAACCCGGCATAATATTAAAGTTTCTATGCGCGCCCGCCTATTCTTTCGTTAACGTTTTCCTCTTTCGGGTTTTCTTTCTTTCATTAAAGTTTCTTTCCCCAGCAAACGCTTCCGCGTTTGCGGGCACGCGACACTGCAAATCAAAGATTTGCTGTGCCCGTAAACCTTCGAGGTTTACTGGGACCTTCGCGGTTCGCAGTGTTTCTTTCCGCAAAGAAAGAAAAAGAGTGCTTTGATGAAGAAAAAACTAACTTGTTTCTTTTTCATTAAAGTTTTTCTTTTTGAAAGAAAAAGTTTAGTGGACTGGACGGGATTTGAACCCGCGGCCTCGTGCTTGCGAAGCACGCGATCTACCAGTCTGATCTACCAGCCCATCATTAACCCCTTAACGGGGAACTTATTTGGGTTGCGTTGGTTTAAAACAATTGCTCGTATTCGTCCAACTCGCGGTGGGTGATGCTGCACCCCGCATGCCGCAAGGCGTGCATTGCGGCGCGCGCCGCCTCCGCTTCGTCCACGCCGTAATCGCGGTAAAACCCTTGTTCGGCGGCCACTGCTATCACTTCCGTGGAGCGTATGACGGGGTAGTAAGCGTTTTTGCGGAAGGCGCGCAGGTGCTTCTGGTTGACGTAGACCTTGTTTTTTTGCTCCCCTTGGATTGACTCAAGCAGGAGGTTCGGGTTTTCGACGAGGAGGCGCGTGGTCTTCTCGTCCACGAGGAGGGCGGCGGCGTTCACGCTTGACGCCAAGGCCAGGCACTCCAGTTCGCCTTGGTGCAGGATTTTGAGGGGTCTGCGGCCGACCTTGAAGACGTTGTTGGCGAGGGAATCCAGTCTCCGGGTCTCCTTGCGCAGGTTGGGCGGGGAAACCGTGCGCAGGGTTCCCGCGTTTATGAGGCGCCGCATGCGCAGCGCCGAAAACCAATAGTGTTTGATGTGCAACGGCGATTCAATGAGCTCTTTTTGCACGGCGGGCGGGATGATGAACGCCGTGCCCGCGTTGTCCTTCAAGTATTGCAAGGCGTTGATGTTGCACGTCTCGCTCAAGGAGATTACGGAGGATGCGTCGCAGATTACGGTGGTCAACCCGTCAACGCCTCCCTCGCGCGCTTCAAACGCTTTTCAAGCGCGCCGTTGGAATACTTTTCGGGTATGCGGGTCGCGCCCACGTAATCCGCTATCTCGTTTTTGGGTGCGCCGGACAAATCGGCGGCGGAGCCGAGGGACGCCCCTTTCGCGTATATGTTGGCTCCCGCCTTTATGCGCGCCTTGTCCAGCGTGTTCAACACGAACCTGCCAAAAGAGTTGCTCAACTCTTCCACGCTTGCAACGAGTTCGCGGATTTTACTGCGCAGGGGCGCCCGAGGTTTTTGCGAGGAAAGTTCTATCGCGGTTTTCAGGCCCGCCTCGATTTTTTCGGTAAAACCCTTCCACGCGGGATTGTTGACTATGTAAGGCTTGTCGCAGAACTTGGCGAGGGAATAGGCGAGCACGGATAATTCAACGAGGTCGCGGTCCTGCTCCAAAAACGCGCGCTGCGAGAATTCGCTTGAAAGGTCCTTCAACTCGGGTATGTTGCGCCCTAAAAACGCTTTCTCCAGTTGTTCCAAGGCGGGGTCGGCCATACGAATAAGGTTAACGCAATTGAATTAAAAAAGTTAGCGGCGTTTCTTCGGCGCCAAGGCCTTTAACCGTTTTCCGGCCGCGAGGACGGCGTTGCGCGCGTCTTCAGGGTTTGACTCGCTTAATTTCTTCAATGAATTCTTGAGGGGAATGAAGATCCGGTCGTGCCTCGCCGGGTCAAGGACAATGGAAATGTGTTCCAACGTAGACTCAATGCTTTTCCTAGCCGACTCGGCCGAAGGTCGTTCTTTGGATAACTCGGAGTGCGCCGCGCGCAGGTGGTCCAGGGCGGCGTGAATCCTCAAGGCCGCCTCCCTCTGCCTCAAGCGCGGAATCACCGTGTTTTCCACGACGCTCACTTCTTTGCCCAGATGCAGGGGGATGACCGCCAGGCAGGCCTGGGCGGCCGGCCAGTTGCCTGGTTTCAGCAGGTCCACGGCGCCCAACTTGAATTCGCCGGCTTCCTTGCCTTCGTGACCCGCCAGCAATCCCTTGGCGCGCACCTTCAACTCCTTCCTCTTTCTTTCAAGGGTTCCAAGGTGTTTCTTCAACTCTTTGAGGTAGGGCATGCGCTTCTTGAGAGTTGACCCCCTGCCGAGGCCTTCAATCTCGCGGTGAATCCCTAAAATCTTGTTGACCAGTTCGTTGACTTCTTCAACGCTTTTTTCCTCGCTTTCCCGGGCGTGAGCCATTCCGCGCACGGCTTCGTCCATACTGTTGAATTCCTGTAACACAAGCATCCTCTTGTTGGGCGCGTACCAGGAGCCGATGCGGACCCTTACCTTGCCGCGGCCCAAAAGCGAGACACCCATTTCCTCTAGGGAAGGCATGTCTTCAACCCTTTCAGCCATGAACGATTCTTGCAATTCAACATTAAAAATACAATCGGAACGCCGGAAGCACCGGAAGGCAGGGGCTGGAACCCGCATTTAAACAAGGGAAAACAAGAAGGAGTGCCCCCGAAAGGGCAAAGGAAAGAGGTGTTCAAGAAAATGAGGATTGACGTAACCAAACTGTCTTACAACGAGCTGACCGCCGCGTTCGCCACCGCGCCCTTTGAAGTCAGACAACTCGGCAGGGTAGGTGCCCGCGTGGTGTTGGATTGCACCCCCGTCTAATTCTTTTTATTTTTAATTCCCCTTCTATTTTGGACCCATGTTCGTTGACCGCATAGAATTAAGGAACTTCAAGTCGTTTCGCGACGCCAAGATAAAGCTAGTCAACGGCGTTTCCTGCGTTATCGGGCCGAACGGCTCCGGCAAGTGCGTGCGCGGCGACTCGCTGGTTTGGCTCGCGAGCGGCGAAACCAAGACGATTGAGGAACTCGTTGAAACGGCGTTGGAGAACGGCTCAAACGCCGAAATGGATGACGGCACTCTGACCTTGGACAACCCGCTCGGCATAAGCGTTTGGTCGCTGAACCCGGAAACGCTTCAAATGGAAGAGAAGATGGTTCAAGCATTCGTCAAACGCTCCTCCCCAAATGAGTTGTACGAGGTAACCACGCGTACCGGCAATAAAATCGTTGCAACCGGCTACCACCCACTAATGACCCTTCAAGACGGGAAATTAGCGGCGCTCAAAGCCGAAGAATTACGGGAAGGAACCTTCATTGCCGCGCCGCGAAGAATGGAATTCAGGGGAAGGGATTACTCGCCGCTAAGAGAACTGATTGAATGGAGGACGGGTTTATACGTTGAAGCAAAACCCTTGGAAAAAAGGATGAGGCGCGTCAAAAACGAAAAAGGCAGGACTTGGAAGCAGTTAGCCGAAGATGCGGGCGTGCCGCTCAACGCGGTCAAAGGATTGCTGGACGGCCAGTCAATAGAGGTATACCACGCAAACAAGCTTGCCCGCATCGCCGGGTTAAGTGAAACCGAAAAAAAGGAGTTATTCAAGGACGTGCATTCAAGAAACAGCCGCAAAAAAACCCGCATCCCAACGGAGTTGACGCCCGAACTCGCGCGCTTCCTTGGTTACGTAGTCAGTGAAGGTCGAGTAGTTGAAAACGAGGTTTTCTTCTACAACTCAGACGAAAACTTGTTGAAAGACTTTGAAAACGTTGCAAGGAAGACGTTCAACTGCACCGTAACGCGTTGCAACTACAAAGGCAAGGAATTCGTCGTAGTGCCGTCAAAAACGGTTTACAAAATTTTGGAAAAATGTTTCGGCTTCAAGAAAAACCAGCACTCGCGTGAAAAAACAATTTCCAAAAACCTTGAAAACGCCGAAACCCACGTCATCGCCGAATTCTTGTCAGCGCTCTACGACGGCGACGGAACAATTCACGGCTCGCAAGTAAGTTATTGCACGGCAAGCGAAGCGTTGGCCCAAGGAATCAAGCGCTTGCTCCTGCGCACGGGGGTGACCGCCAGCCTAAAGCCCTGCCTAAAATGCGCAACCAACACGGATAAAAAAATCAAACGAAAATACTACCGCGTAACCGCTTACGGAAAGGAGAACGCGGCAAAACTCGCTGGACACCTGAAACTGTTGTCAAAAGAAAAGCACAAACGACTGTTAAAACTTGCACTAAGAAAAAAAACGTGCAAGGCAACAGACCTTGTACCGGGCGTAAACAAAGAGATAAGAAATTATTTAAAGAACAACGGTTTCTCCGACAGAAAACTCAAAAAAATAAAGCCGGGCAGGATACGCGCCTACTACGAAAACCGTTGCCTGCCAACACGCGCCGGCTTGAAAGCCGTTGCAAGATTATTGAACGGCGTTGGCGCGGTTACGGAAGCGGAAGAAGTCAGCTGCCTCGCGGAATCGGGTGTTTACTGGGACAAAGTAACCTCAATAAAAAAAGTTGACGGCGAACAATGGGTTTACGACTTGTGCGTTGAAGGCAACCACAACTTTTTATGCGAAGGGCTTTTCGTACACAACAGCAACGTCGTTGACGCGTTGATGTTCGCTTTCGGCGAGTCCCGCCTGCGCAGCATGCGCGTCAAGAAGTCAACGGACCTCATATTCCACAACGCCAAAGCCGGCGAAGCCGTGGTGGAGTTCCGCGAAGGCGACAAAACCCATCCGGTGAAACGCGCGTTGAAACGCGACGGCAAGACGCGTTACCTGCTGGACGGCAAGCGCGTGAAGAAATACGTGATAGACGAGTTCCTCGCCAAGCACAACATCTCCATGAACAACGTCATCAAGCAGGGCGAAGTCCAGCGCATAGTGGAGATGAGCGGCAATGAGCGCCGCGAACTCATTGATTTCGTGGCCAACATAAGCGAGTACGAGGAAAAGAAGGAGGAAGCGCTGAAGGAACTGGCGAAGGTGGAGGCAACCCTCAAGGAAGCGCGACTCGTGTTAAGCGACAAGGAAGGCTTTCTCGCCGAACTGAAAGCGGAGAAGGAGGCCGCCGAAAAATACGTGGCTTACGACAAGGAGTTCAAGGAATGCCGCGCCACAACGGCCGAAACCGACGCCGCGGCGCTGGAAAAAGAATTCAAGGAATTAATCGAGAAGGCGGGCAAGGCCGACGAACAGGAAAACGCGTTGAAGGCGCGCCTCAAGGAAGTGGAGGCGGCTCTTGAAAAAACGGACCGGGAAAAGGACGAGGTAAACGGGGAGATAACGGAGCGCAGCCGGGGCCGCAACCTGGAAGTGCAACGCGAGATGCAGGAATACTTCAACGCGTTGGAGCGCGCCAAAGCCGTGATTGAAGACAAGCGGGAGGTGCGCAAGCGGCTGGAGGAACGCCTCCGCGATAAAAACGTGGAGGTCACGCGGGCCGGAGGCGAACTGCAAGGCGTTGAACGGCTGTTGAAGACCGCGGAAGAAGAACTGGAAAGCATCAGCAAAATTCTTGACTCGGAAGAAGGGAAGCTGAACGCGTTGCAGTCCAAGGAGAAAACTTTTTCCCAGGAATTTCTGGACGCCAAGAAGACGATTCAGGAATGCGAGGAGGGAATGGCGAGGGCGCGGGAGCGCCTCGGCGAACTCCAAGGCGAACTCGCGGCCCTGCAGGCAACGAGGCAAGCAAAGGAAAAGGAGTTGGAGCGGCTGCGGCGCGGGGTTGCCGGAGAGGACTTCGAACAACAGAAAAAGGAGTTGGAGCGCCTTGAAAACGCGGCCCAAAAAGAATTGGGTGCGATTGACAGGCGCGGAAACGCGTTGTTTGAACGCGAAAACAAGTTGAACCAGCGCAACGCGGAAATTGAAGAAAAATTGTTGGAGGCGAAGGAAAAGGTCTCCGAACACAGGGGGCGTTTGCAGCACGCGGGCACCAAAGGCCTGTCCGAAGCGCAGGCGGCGCAGGAACTCAAGGAAAACGTCGAAGGCGTTTACGGCACCGTGCGCGAGTTGTGCTCATTTCCCGAGGAATACGCGGTTCCCGTTGCGGTCGCCCTCGCGAACCGGCTCGGCTTCATCGTCGTCGCGGACGTGGACGCAGCCGGAAAGGCAATAGACTACTTAAAGCGCAACGACCTCGGCCGCCTCTCCTTCATCCCACTCAACAAAATCAAGGCGCGGCCCCTGAACGCCGAGGAGAAGGCGCTGGCGAAAAAGCCGGGCGCAATCAGGCACCTCATAGACCTGCTGAAATACGATTCAACCCACGAAAAAGCCATGCAATACGCGTGCGGCAACACCCTCCTCATGGAGTCGTTCGACGACGCGAAAAAACTCGTGCGCAAGGCGCGCCTGGTAACGCTCAAAGGCGAGCTACTGGAGTCCAGCGGCCTGGTCACCGGCGGAAAACGGTCCGGAAAGGCGGAGGACGCGTTCGCGGAAAAGGCGGCCCTTGACAAGTGGTCAAAGCAGGTTGAAAGAACCGCGGCCGAACGCGAAGCCGCGATGCAGTCGTTGCAGGCGCTGCGCGACGAAGTCAACGCCTTCAGGAAGGACCGCACCCAAGCCGAAGTGGCCTTGAAGGAAGTGCAAATCAGGAAGCAGAACCGGTTGGACCGCGAGAAGTCTTGGCTCTCTCAAAACGCGGACGTTGAAAAGGCGTGCAACGACTTGAAGAAGGAGGCAAAGGCGTGCGAAAGCCAAGCCGAAGAAAAGGGGGGTGAAAAAAGCGCGCTCATCAGGAGGATGTCCGAACTCAACGTCAAACTCCTGAACGCGAAGCAAAAAGTGGACGTTGAAGCCGAACAAAAATTCGGCAACCTGTTAAAGGAAAAACAGCACCAGGTCGGGGAACTCAAAATCGCCTTGAAACAGCGCGAAGTCGAAGCCGACTCCCAGAAAACCAAGAAAAAGGTTTTGGAGGGGCAACTCGCGTCGTTGAAGAGGCAGTTGGACGACTTCAAAGCCGAAGACGATGACGCGAGGAAGGCGATGGACGCGGCGGACGAAACCATAAAGGACTCGCGCAAGCAAATCTCCGCGTTGAAGGAAGAACAAAAGGAGTTGAGCAAGGGCTTCGAGGAACTGGTGGACAAGCGCGAAGCGCTCGCAAAAAAAGCCGAGAAACTGGAGGGGAACCGGGCGCATGCCAGGAACGAGTTGGACGACTTGGACACGGGGCGCCGGAGCACGGACGCGCGAAAGGTGCAGGTGGAAACCCGGTTGGCGGACGCAAAGGCGCGCCTCGCCGAATTCGCGGGCGTGAAATGCCTCCAGGGAAAGACGCGGGTGTGGCTGATTTCGCGCGCGAACGAGTTGGATGACCTGATAAAGGAGATGGGCGCGGTCAACCTGCGCGCAATAGAAACCTATTCCCACAAGGCGGCCGACCTGGAGAAGCAGCAGGAACGCGTGGGCATACTCGAAAAGGAGAGGACCGCCGTGATGGCGATAATGGAGGCAATAGACCGCAAGAAGACGGCAACATTCATGAAGGCATTCGACGAAGTCAACGACTCCTTCCAAAAACTGTTCTCAAAGATTTTCACGGGCAACGGCATGCTTTACCTGGAAAACCCGGACAACCCGCTGGACGGCGGGCTCACCATCCAGGTGGAGTTGACGAACAAGGAAGTAATGTATTTGGAGTTGATGAGCGGCGGGGAAAAATCCTTGATCGCACTGCTCTTCCTGTTCGCCATACAATCCGCAAACCCGTCCTCCGTGTACATACTTGACGAGGCGGACGCGGCGCTGGACCAGGAGAACTCGCGCAAACTCGCCGCACTCCTCAAGGCGTTGAGCCGGGAAAGCCAGTTCATCGTCGTCACCCACAACGAAAACGTTTACAAGGCCGCGGACTGCCTGATAGGCGTTGCAATGCACGGCAGGCAGGGAAGCAAGGTCGTGGAAGTCAACCTGAACGACGCCAAAAAACTCGTCAACGAGGGGGCGGGAGAAAAAGAAAAATCAGTTAAATGAAATCGCTTTGACGGGGCACGCGGCCTCGCAGGCGCGGCACTCCACGCAGTCCTTGGGGCGCGCCACCCCGGACTTGTGGTCGTCCCCCAACTCCAAAACGTTCATGGGGCACTGCTTCACGCACGCCCCGCAACCAACGCACTTGTTCCCGTCTATTTTCGGCAGCATAAAAGAAAACACCCCGCACTTAATTTGCACGGCTACGGTTTTAAACGGTTTCCGTCAAAATCATTAACGCAATGAAAAAGAATTCTACGATAGCGGTCATCGGAAGCAAAGCCGAAGAGTTCTGCCGAGCCGCAGCCAAGAAAGGCGGCGAAACCGATTACCGGTTGTGGCACGCGTCATCCGCCGACAAGATAATCACCTTGTGCGAGCCGTTCAGGTGGCCCGAAAAAATGGTTTCACTGGCTTACTGCCTCAACCTGTCGCAACACGCCGTAATCGCGCAGGATTCACCCGACGCCGCGTTCGGCGAAGCCCTCGTAGCACTCGACCTGCTGGGAATGAAGAGCGGGTGCTTCGCCACGGAGTACGGCCTTGAGGAATACGCGAAGGGCACGGCCGCGGAAAAATACGAGGTCAAGCCGTTCAACGAGGCAATCGAGTGGGCGAGGCAACGCGAAAGCAAGCCGGTCGACGGCCCCGCAAAAATAGTCGTGGACGAGTCGTTCAACGTGAAAGGCGTGGGGCAGGTCCTGCTCGGATTCGTAGAACGCGGCACCGTGCGCGTGCACGACAAACTCACGGCTTACCCGTCGAAAGCAGTAGGCAGAAGCGTGGAAGTGCGAAGCATTCAAGTGCAGGATGAAGACGTCGGCGAAGCCGGCTGCTTCAGCCGCGTCGGCTTGTGCTTCAAGGGCTCCACCACGGAAGAAATTTCACGCGGCAAGATGCTGAGCGCACAACCCATCCAAACCGCAATAGAACTGGAGTTGCGCGTGCAAAAGTCGCGTTACGCCAACAAGAAGGAATTCCCGCGGCACTTGCACGCCTGCTTCGGCCTGCAAAGCGTCCCATGCGAAGCCGAATGGAGTGCGGACTCGGTGCGCCTGCGCTTCGGCGAGCCGGTGGCCTACGACGGAGAAAAAGCGTTGCTGTACGACTTGAACCGCGGGCTTCCCCGGGTTGTTGCGTCAGCCGAAAAGAATTGAATCCCGGCCGCGCAACCCCGCCCCCAAAAAAGGAAAGAAGGCGGATACTGACGAATCACCCGCCTTTCTTTGTTATGATGCTGCTAACCGAGTGACCGCGGTCCTCCAACGCGGCCACGAACTGGGACATGGTTTTTTTATAAAAGTGGTTTGGAGCAAAATCCGGGGCAAAAACAAAGAACCTTTTTCCATTATGAAGAACGGCGATGACTGATTTATTCGAACGACCCAGGTAAACGGAGTGAAACAGGCCGCGGCCACCAAACGCTATCTTCCCGGTCTCAAGTGCTTCCGCGAAATACTCCTTCGTAAAACATATCAACTTCAAACCGAGTTGACGGGTTACCTCGCGCAAATCGGAACGCGCTTTTTGAAGACAAACTTCTTCCGGCGCAGGCATGACACTATTTGGGGAAATTCAAAGAAAAAGCTATTGCCTGCAAACCCTCAAAAAGTTTTCAAGGATTTTCTCGCCGTGCTCGGTGTGTTCTACTTCGGGATGGAAAAGCGTGCCGTAAACGGGTTTGGACTCGTGCTTGAAGGCGTGCCACTTCACCGACTCGGAGGACGCGAGGAGGCGGAAGCCGGGAGCGCTCACCACCTCGTCGTTGTGCGACGCCCACGCCTTAAACCTTTCCGGCAACCCTTCAAACAAGTCGTCGCTTTCAACGACCTTTACCTCGACCTCGCCGAACTCCGGCGTTTTTGCCGGCGCAACCACTCCGCCGAAATGCGTTGCAATCAATTGCTGGCCCGCGCAAATGCCGAGAACGGGCCCCTCAAAACCGTCCAAGTAAGCCGAACAATTTCCCAAGACGCCCGCCTCGCCCTGGCCCACGAGCGCGGCTCCCCCGCTGAACACTAGGCCGTCCGCGTCGCACAACCCGTCTAGGTGCGTGGTGTTCGGGACGAGCGCGGTTTCAACGCCCAAGTCGCGCAGCCGCCTCCAGATGCGGTGCTCCCACTGCGAACCGTTTTGCACCACCAAAACCTTCATTCAACAACTCACTCCTATTCTACCGTCCCCGGCGGCTTGCCCGTGCCCACCTTCTTTCTTTCAAAAAGAAAGAAGCTAGGCGCACCAAGAAAGAAACGCTTCACTCCAACTCACTCCCACTCCACGGTTCCCGGCGGCTTGTCCGTCAAGTCGTAGACCACGCGGTTGACGTGTTGTTTCAGCGAGTTGCAGATGCGAATTGAAATGCGTTTGAGCAACGGATTCGGCAGTTGCGATGAAGCGGCGGTCATTGCGTCCAGGGACTGCACCGCGCGCACCACTATCGTCCAGCCGTAAGCCCGCTTGTCGCCCTGCACCCCGACGCTCCTGACAGGCAACAACGCCGCATAATACTGCCACGGCTTCTCGCATTCCCCGCGCTCCACCGCGGCCTCTATTTCCTCTTCAACTATGGCGCACGCCTCGCGGACCAACCCCGCTTTTTCCGGGGTCACCTCGCCGAGAACGCGAATCGCGAGGCCGGGGCCCGGAAAGGGCTGGCGCGAGTAAACGTCTTCGGGCAGGCCCACCGCCTTCCCGACCTTGCGCACCTCGTCCTTGTACAAGTCGCGCAACGGCTCCACCAGGGTCAGCTCTAAGTCCTTTGGGAGGCCGCCAACGTTGTGGTGGCTCTTGATGTTGTCGCGTATCCCCGAACCCGACTCAATCCAGTCCGGCGCAATCGTGCCCTGAACCAGCCACTCCGCGCCGAACTCCCTTGCCTCCTCCTCGAAGATGCGGATGAACAATTCGCCGATTCGCTTCCTCTTCTCCTCCGGGTCAACCACGCCCTTCAACGCGTCAAAGAAGCGTTGCTGCGCCTCAACCTTTTTCACGCTCAACCCGACCCGAACGAAGTTCTCCATAGCCGATTCTGCTTCGTTCTTGCGGAGGAGGCCCGTGTCCACGAAAACGCATTTGAGTTGGTCGCCCACGGCGCGCTGCACGAGTATTGCGGCGACAGTGGAGTCCACGCCGCCCGAAACCGCGATGATGCCTTTCCCCTTGACGGACTTCAACTCGTCCGCCTTGGATTCGGCGAAGCGCTTGGCGTCAAACATACCTCATTAATGCACGCTGAAAATAAAACCTTGTTGGAGAATTAAACCAAAACCAGAAAAAGCTTTAACCGCAAAAAGCATTCGTGGAACCGGCAAGGAAAAGGAACAGGGAACTGCTTGACAAATACAGTGGGAACGGCATCGTCTGGAAGGACGACTTGAACGCGTATTTCGGCCAAGCGGAAAAGTTTTTCGGGCCATCCCTCAAAGGCAAGCGCGTCCTGAACCTTGGCTCCGGCGACTCCGCGGGACGCGAAAAAGAGAGCTGGCTCGCAGCCATGCTGAGGGACCGCGGAGCAGACGTGGTTGACCTTGACCACAGGCCCCCGAAAAGGAGGCCCGCGGTGCGTGCCGACCTTCTGGAAAAAAATCTTCCCTTCAAGGAAAAGGTTTTTGACTACGTGGTAAGCACCCAGGTATTTGAGAGAATGGGTTGCGAACCCGGCGAAAAACAGGCGCGCAACCTCGCACGCGAAATAAAGCGCGTCCTAAAGCCGGGCGGGGGATACTTCCAGTACACGCTGAACGAGCCCTCCCTGAAAACAAAACACTTTGAGGGAGCCGGCAAAACCGTGAAAGCTCGCGGGAAATCGGTTCCGCGCGAAGACATGGACCTGAACACGGAATTGATGATCGTGAATTCTCCCGTGCCGCTCGGCTGGATTCCGTGGCTGAGACAACGCGGGCACGTATTGAAGTTCAAGAAAAACAAGACGTGATCTGTTCGGTCTTTGGAAGTAGTGGAATAAGGGTCTGAAAAGCCCTTAATAAGCACAAAACAAATCAAGAACATGCGTTTCTTTGAATATCAAAAACTCTTACTTAAAACAAATCCTCGCGTGGTTCTCAACGTAAACGACCGTAAACGAATCTTAAAACCCGTGTTGAAAAAGGGTTCGATTAAGAGGTTTTGCCGTAAATACGGCTTGAATTACGACTGCATTAGGTTATGGATTGGAACTGGTAAAAAAATCAGGCAACCAACTGCGGCGGGCTTACAAAAATTAGAAAACATTCTCGATATCAAAACAAAAAAACGAATATTCCAAGTCAACAACTCAAGGAGAATAGTGTCTGATAAAAACGTTATGCTAACCGAAGACGCTTGCATAGCAATAGGTTTATTCCTGTCTGAAGGACAGAAAACCACGAACAAGAAAATCACGTTTACGAATACGTCGGAAAAAGCCGTGTTGTTCTTCAAAAAATTTCTCAAACAAACGTTGCACGTAAAAACCAACAGAATTAAAATTTACGTTTATCACCCACGGAGGTCGCCTAACAAAGCACGCAATTACGTCAACAAAAAATCAAGCAAGACATGCTTCATCGTCTGCGCATACGACTGCTTCGCAAAAAGGGTTTTGAATAAACTAATCGGGGAGCTTGAATCGCCCACAAGCGAAGAAGCGCGCGGTTTATTGCAAGGCCTGCTTTACGGTGACGGCAACCTTGACTTCAGTGATTCAAGAAAGCATTACGAGATAAGTATGGCCCTGGGCAAAAAGGAATGCAAAATCGCTGAAAAAACGCTTAAAAAACTCGGAATAAATTACAAGAAAAAAACTAAAAACAAAGTAGAAATCATCTCAATCCACAAAAAAAGCAACTTCGTTAAGGTTTGGCGAGCCGGGGGATTCGGAAAATTTGAAGAAGCGAAAAACGATAGGTTAAAGAAAGCCATATCAAATTACACTTACTCGAGGTGAAGCACAAAATTGGAGTTTGAAGAAATGCGGGACTGCGTCTTTAAGGCGAAGGACGCCAACGTGACGATCTACGCCAAACGCGAATTGTTTGAGGCAATGAAGGGCGACCGAACCTTCAAGCAAATCAAGAACGTTTCGCACCTGCCCGGATTGGAAGGCAACGCAATGGTCATGCCCGATGGGCACGAAGGATACTCTTTTCAAAGCATTTGATAAGGGCCTTTAACGGTTTCCCAATCGGAGGCGTTGCCGCGTTCCGCATGGAGGACGGCGTTATCTCGCCTGGCGGAGTCGGGTATGACGTGAACTGCACCGACGGAGAAACCGCGGTTTTGTTCGAACACGGCACGTACCTTAAAATCAAGGAAATGGAAAACGGGGTCGGCGAAAGTCAAGCCCGTTTCCTTGACATCAACGGAGCGCTCGCATACGGAAACGCAAAAGTCGTCTGCTTCATGAAGAGACCGGAAGAATCCCATATATATGAAATAACCACCAGAACCGGCAAACGCATAAAAGTAACGGGCGACCACCCGATTTATACTAGGGAGGGAATGAAAAATGCGGATGCCATTAGCACAAACGATTCGGTGGCAACAACCGCGTTTAACGGCGTGCCTCACAAAGAACCAGAAAAAAAACTAATGGTAACCAAAGAAGAAATAGAAAAAATACTTTTCGCAAAAAGAGGCAAAGTAAGAGGGAATTCCATAGCGCAAATAGTCAAAGACCTTGAAAGGCGCGGCTTGTTGCCATTAACTTCTTCACACCCGCAATTTCCATACCTCGTCAAGACGTTGGGTTACGTGTTTGGAGACGGTTCGATATCCTTTGTCAACGGAAAAAAAGGAACGACTTGGTTTTACGGCAAAGAAGAAGATTTGGAATCAATCCGCGAAGACATCAAGAAAATCGGGTTTACTCCTTCCAAAATCTATAAACGCACGAGAACACACCGCATTTCCACCTACTATAAAAAACACGAATTCATACAGGTAGAATACAGCTTTAAGGTAGGTTCAACTGGTTTCGCGGCACTGTTGACCGCCCTTGGAACGCCTTCGGGCCTGAAGGCCACACAAGAATATGAAGTGCCCGGCTGGTTGAATCAAAGCCCCCTGTGGATTAAAAGACTGTTTCTTGCGGCTTTTTTCGGTGCCGAAATGTCGGCGCCAGCAACTCCGAACAAATACAACTTTTATGCGCCCACGCTCGGCATGAATAAACTGGAATCACTCGAATTAAACGCCGCAGAATTTTTGGAACAAATCAAAGCGTTATTATCGGATTTCGGGGTTGAAACCAGTCCAATAATGAAGGTTAAGGAATACGGAACCAAAGGAAAAAAAGGCGTCACTTGCGGCTACAGGATTCAAGTAAGTTCAAAACCTGAAAACTTGAAAAAATTCTTTGAAACGGTTTCATTTGAATACAACAAGGAAAAATTCAAGAAAGCCTGCCTTGCAGCAAACTACATTTACCTTAAAGAAAAGGTTAAAGAAAAAAGGAAAAGGATTCGAAAAACTGCGATAGCCCTTTATGCCGAAGGCAACTCGCCGCAAAATATTTGCAGGGAGTTATGTGACGAAAACGCTAATGAAGGATTCGTAAAGCATTCCATTTGGACAAACTACAAGGAAAACCCCCGCATTACGCCCGACTTCATGTCGTTTTCGGAATATCAAGAAAAATACGCTTGCGGTGATTCTGGAGCATCATGGGATGAAATAGAAAAAATAGAGAGAATACCCTTCGATGACTGGGTATACGACATTACGATTGGTAACGAAAACCATAACTTTATCGCCAACGGATTCATCGTCTCAAACTGCGGGATGCGCCTGCTGCGCTCGGACCTCCAAGCCGACGAAGTGAAGCCCCGCGCAAAAGAATTGGTTGAAAGGTTTTACGCCAACGTGCCCGTCGGCGTCGGCACCAAGGCGCGCAAAACCTTTTCAAAGGAGGAACTCGGCGAAGCCGTGACGCGCGGCTTGGGCTGGGCGCTGGAACAAGACGTGGGCGTAAAAAAAGACGCCGAGCACTGCGAGGAAAACGGTTGCATGGCGGGCGCGGATTACTCCAAGGTGAGCGACCTCGCCAAGAAACGCGGAAAACCCCAGCTCGGCACCCTTGGAAGCGGAAACCATTTCTTGGAGTTGCAACGCGTGGCCCAGGTGTTCGACGACGAAAAAGCGCGCGCCTTCGGCTTGTTCGAGGGCCAGGCCACCGTAATGATTCACTCGGGTTCGCGGGGTTACGGCCACCAGATTTGCTCGGATTACATCCGCGTGATGCTTGACGCCAGCCGAAAATACGGCATTCACTTGGCCGACCCCGAACTCTGCTGCGCCCCCATCAACTCGCAGGAAGCAAGGGATTACGTTGGCGCGATGGCTTCGGCAGTGAACTACGCCTTCCTGAACCGCTTGTTCATGGCGCACTGGGTGAGGCAGTCATTTGAACAAGTGCTGGGAGGCGACTGGGAAACGCACGGCTTGCACTCAATTTACGACGTGTGCCACAACATAGCCAAATTCGAGGAACACGGCGGAAAAAAATTGTGCGTGCACCGCAAGGGCGCTACGCGCGCTTTCTGGGCGGGACGCGAAGAAGTTCCGGCCGACTACCGTTCAATTGGCCAGCCCGTAATCATTCCGGGCTCAATGCAGACCGCTTCATACGTGTTGTGCGGCTTGGAGGGCGCGAAGGAATCGTGGGGAACCGTTTGCCACGGCGCGGGCCGCGTCATGAGCCGCCACGCAGCAATCCAGTCATTTGACTCGAACGCTCTCGTGAAAAACATGCATTCCAGAAGCATTGAAGTAAAGGCAAAAGACGCGCGCACGCTCTCCGAGGAAGCAGGGGGCGCTTACAAGAACGTTGACGACGTGGTGGAAAGCGTTGAGCGCGCGGGCCTCGCCAAAATCGTGGCGCGGTTGGAGCCCCTCGGCGTAATCAAGGGCTAGCCCACTGGCAGGAGTAACCCGTGCTGGACGAGGAGTCCGCCAGGCAGGTACAGCCAAGGTAGCTTTGACGACACTCGCTTATGCCCGGGTGTTTGAGGAAACCCTCGTAATCTGAGGACCTCACCTGCAGGCATTCATCGTTCGCCTCCTTCTGGTAGGCGTTAATGCAGTGAAACAATTTCTCGTTTGGGTCGCCCTTGCGACTGCTCCAGGCGCACGTGGAGTGCGGGCCGCACAAGTTTGCTTGCGACTCGCTTCCGCTAGAAAAAGGAAAATCCTCGTCCTGCTTGATTTGTAATGGAACGCAGTAGTCGCCCGCCTTCAACGACCGCGGGGTGTAGCAGAACTTCTGCAAATCGTCATAAAAGGATGCACAGGTCTCGCTGGGCTTGCACTGCTCGGTTTTGGTGCACAGCTTGAAGTTGAGCCCAATTATGTAGGGAAGGCACTCAACCATCTTCCGCGGGTCATCCCCAACTTTCTCAAGGCATTCTTCAAAGTCCGCACTCTGCTCTGGCTCGCGTTCTTCCTCGGGCGCTGCGTCCGGCGCGCCTCCGCACCACGCCTCGGTGTAGTCCTCGTTGAATTCAATTAGGCAGGGCGCGCCCTCTCCCTCAAACAAGAAGTATTTGAGGAGGGGTTCGGCTTCGTCGCCGTAAAACAGCCGGCCGTCCTTCAGTTGGAGGTAAACTTTGCCCTTGGGGTCGCTGGTGGCAACCGCCTTGATTAACGCCTTGCCTTCGCCGGCTATTGACTGCTCATCGCGCTCGAAGTCGAATGCCTTGCCCCAGTCAAACCCGTACTTGTTTATGGTCAACAAGTTGGGCGAGCTGAATTCGTCCCAATCCATTTCGCCGCTTTCCTTGACAAAGGGGTAGGGAAGTGAAGTGAAGGACGGGAAGTCGGTTCCCGAATAACCGAAGGCGTCCAAGAACAAGTTGGCTATGTTCGTCTTGGAGGGGCCCGTCAAAGAGGTTTCATAGACCTCGTTCCACGGCGTGCCGTCTATTTGGTCCACGAGAACCCAGTCATTTGTCCCGCCGCCAAACGCGTTCGCGGGGTCGAACTGGAATGTCAGCAGGCGTATTCCGCCGGCTTCGCCGCTCTTCACGGTTTCCCCGCTAACCTTCACGGGAACTATTACCTTGAGGTCACTCAAGTCAATTATTGGTTCCAAGTGCTGGAGCGTACCCTCGCGCGGGGTGAGCATGCCTTTCAAACCCGTCTTGAACGAGGCCCAGAACTGGGGCCCGTATTGCTGGGATGAACCCACCAAGTAATTGAATAATTGCGAGTTGCACGTCGTGAACTGGAAGGCGTCCCCGTAAATATCGCCGAAGGACGTGCCGGTTTCCTGAACCGTAGTCAACTCGGCGGAACAAGACAACTTGAGTTGCTCCAACGGGTCTCTGCCTATTGCCTTGCACGCCTCGTAAGTCACCTTGGCGGCCACATAGTCCGCGATTGCGTCATCCAACGCCTTCTCGAACATGTCCGCGGTCCCGGTGACCAGCGAGGCCTCGTCCACCTTGTCCAGCCCCTCGTAAAACTCCTGGTACGCGTCGTTTACCACGCGCTCTATTTCCTGCTTGACGTCTTCAAGTTCGGTGGGGGTGCAGTAACCGGTCCGCGAACAGCGGAGCAACCCGCTTTCAACTGCGCCGGGGTTGCCCACCACGTCGGCTATATAGTAATCGGGTCCTGCCTTAGACGCTTCAAAATGGGCTTGCCCGACCTCGTCAACTCCCCTCTTAATCGCGACTAAGCCGTCCTCACCGGCTTTTAGTTCGGCGTAATCCCAGCCCAACGGCTCCAACACCATTTGGTTGGACAATCCCTCACCTGAAACCGTGAAGGTCGCATCTTCGCCGCCGGTTTGCACGTTGTTCGCTGCGAGCACGGGTTCGCGCGCGGAGGGGTTGCGGTAAACTATTTCGCCGCCCAGCGGCATCAAAATCAAGCCGAGTTCGGACAAGGATTCGTCTTCCTTCACCGTGAACCTGATTTTCACTTCGCGGCTGGATAACCCGGAAGTTGAAACCTTTAATTCAATTGTCCACGGCTCCGAATGCGCGAGGGTGAGCCGGCCGTCGGATTCGTAAACGAAGTCCATGCAGCCCTTCTCGGAGGGATCAAATATCAACGCGTAAGTGCGGTACTGGTTCGCGGGAAGCATCAGCGCCTGGCTTCCAAGGTCCACGAGGTTCGTCACCAGCGAGCGCAGCGTGGGTCTATCGCGCTCCAAGTCAACCAATTTGAAGCACGTCCCCGTGCCCCCCTTCAGGAATATCTGGGTGTCCTGGCCGAACGAGTTCTTCACGGAGAACGCGATGCCGTTCGTGGGAATGAGCGCGCTGATTTCCTTTGTGCACGTGAGCGAAGTGGTTCCGCTGCACCCTTCTCCGCCCGCCGAGACCTGCAGGCCGTAAGGCGAGACCACTATGTAGTTGTCGGCGGTTGAAGCAATGTAACTTGATGTCTCGGAGGGGTTGAACAACTGGTTCGCGTGGTATTGTGCGAGGCGCCGCGCGAGAATTGACGCGAAGTTGAAGTTCGCCGGCTCGCACTCCTCGGCTGAAAACTGGGTGCAAGACGAGTAAACGCGGGAACCATTAAAATAATTCGCGTATTGCGCGAGGCACTCGCCTTCCGCCTGCAACTCCAGGCACTCTGCTTCGGTGCACAATGCGCAGTGCTCGGCCGAGCACTCGTATTCCTCCAAGCCGGCGGTGGTCTTGTTCAACTCGCACGAAACAAAAGAGTAATTCCCGTCGGGCAGAATTGAGTACTCGGGGTAACAATAATCCCCTTTCTCCATGAGGTTGAGGCACTGCGCCTCGTTGCACGCCCCGCAGTTCGCCGAAGAACAATTCTCCGAAGCGTTGACTTCCGGCTTCAGCTCCGCGCACGAAACCTTGATGAACGCCGTCTTGGAGAAAGCCGAGCCGCTGGACTCAAGCACTGAGTTGAACACGAGATAGCACTCACCGTAACGAGTGGACTCCAAAAATATTTGCGTGTCGCCCAAGCCCTTAATTGAAAAAGAGTAATCGTTTTGCCCCACGGGTTTTATGCTGGGGCCGCTCAACGAGGCGCACGCAGTCCCCGAGAACGAGGCACGCACCTCAACCTCGGACTCCAACAGGTTTTCAACGCGGAGGGAAGCGCCGTCGCAATCCAGTTCAATGCTTCCGGGGTCGGGGTAAAACTCCAGCCAGTCAAACGCCTTCACGGCCACTTCCACGACCGCGTCGTTGAAGCCCGGCTTGCTTGCAACCACTTCTATTACTCCGGGCGCGCTCGGCCTCAACCCCTTGAACTTGTATTTGCCTTCTTCTCCCGAGTCGCGCGAGCCGTCGCCGAGAACGTAGTAGTCGCCGTTGGGCGACGAGCCGAACGAATAACCCTCCACCTCAACTATTTCAACTCGCGCGTCCTCCACGGCTGCGCCGCTCTTTGAAGCCAAGGTCGCAACCAAGTCGGTTCTCTGCCCCGTTCTCAACTCGTCGGGCTTGACCGCGAACACGAATTCACCCTTGCCCGTAATCGTGACAAATCGCTGGGCGCGCAGCAATTCGCCGTCGGAGTCGCCGAGCACGAAGTCAAGGCGCGCGTAATCAGATGGAATGCCCGCAATTGCCTTGACCGCAAAGAAGTCCCTGCCCAGTTCATCCAACGCAAGGTTGACGGTGAACTCGCCGGACTCCACTTCCTTGGAGGAATTGTTTTTGAGGACTTCCGTGAAAATCACTTGGCCGTCGGCCGCTGAAACCTTGACGTAGGGGGAAGAAACGCTTTTGAATACGCGGGCCTGAACGCTCGCCGCGAACTCGTGGTCCACTTCCACGGGCAGCCCGTTGGAAAGCAGTTGGTTGCTGGTTGACAACGCTATTGCGAGGCAGGCGTCGTCGTTGCAGGTCGCCGAACCCGAAACAACTTCAAAAGAGGTTTCCTCGGTTAGGGCGCGGCACGCCTGCCTGCCGGAAACCGATTCCTCGGACCCGAGGTCCGGGTCTTCGGGCGCGCGGAACCAGTAGCCGCCCTTCTCCGCAAAAGCGCGGTAATCAAAGGAAACGCTTCCCTTCGCGGAGGGCTTGACGAATACTTTTGCGGAAAGCGTGCGCACGCCGAACCCTCCCTCAAACTCTAATTGAACCCATTTGTATTCTTCTGCGTAGTCCGCGACCTCGTCCGAACACGAGTAATCGGGCTCGTAAGCGTCGCCCTTGATGACAACCACTTCGGCTCCCCCGGGTTCGTTCCACGAAACAAGTACTGCCTGCGATTCGTCGGCTCCGCCGTCGCCTCCGGCACGCAAAACAAATCCGCTACTGTCAGCTCCCGAAGGCAGGCTGACTGTGAGCAGGGCGCGGTAGTAGTTCCCCTTTTCAATGAATTCCACGGGTTCCAGCGTTACCGCGTCCACCAACTCAAACGAGATTATCTGGAGTTCGTCCGAGTAACTCGCGGGCACGAGCTTCAACGTCTTCGCCGCCTCCTGTCCCGTCCCCAAAACAATGGGTTCGGACTCAAACTCGGAGTATTGCTCGTCGGAAACCTTCAAAACCACGGGCTTGTTGGCGCGAACCTTCAACTTGCACGAAACGTTCGTGGAACCCGCCCCAGTCCTGCACGAGGAAATCTTTTCGTCGTCTAGGAACGCCTCCACTTCCACGGCCACGTTGCGGCGCGGTTGCTGGGTGGCGTCCACCGCGTCCACCTTCAAGTAAGCGTAAGTCGGCTCCAGCCAAATTGTTGACTCCGCCTCCTCGGAAACCGAAACCTTGAAGGCGTCGCCCTCCCCCGAAGCCGAGCCCTTGCGCGCGATTGCGCGGAACTCCGACAAGGGAAGCAATTCAAACAATGCAGAGCCGTCGTCCAGGGTTTCCGCGTCGGGAACCCCGGAATTAAAGCCGTCGCTGGTGAGCAAAGAAACGCGCGCAAAAGGGACGCGGTCCCCCTCGGGGTCGAGCACGAGGACGCGGGCAACGCCGTTGTTTCCGGGAACCGTTTTCTCGAGCGTGACTGTGAGGGTATCGCCCGCGAGAACGCTTTTCTCCAGGTGTGGGAGGAACCCTTGCGCGAACACCGTCAAATAACCGGTCGTGCCCTCGGCGACCTCCATTTCCGCGAGCCCGAAATCGTTGGTTTCCGCGGAAGCCAGAAGGTTGAGCGGGTTCTCCAAGGAATAAAGCATTACCTGCGCATTCCCGATTTCGCCTCCCTCCTCGTCTGCGGCAGCAATCGTTATCGTGCGCGTGCTCGCCACCCCTTTTTCCTCGAGGTTGACGCGGAACTCTATTCCGCCGACCAGAATCGTTTGCACGTTGTCAAAGCCGGGGTACCCCCAATAACTCGTGTCCTCCGGCGAAACCGATACGTAAACCCTGGTTCCGACCGCGACCCCTTCAAAGAAGGCGACTCCGTCCCCGCCCGAAACGCGCTCGTCCAACAACTGGCCCGTTGAAGCATCAAACAGGGATGCCCTTGCGCGCGCGCCTTCGCCGCTCGGCTCCTTCACGAAGACGAGAACCGAGGCAGTTGCCTCCATTTTCCCGCCTTCGTCTGTTGGCGTGGTCTGCTCGGCCTTCAACTCTATGAAGCACGTTCCCTGCGAGGCAAAACACGTCTTCTTTTCTTCCACGAAGCCCTTGCGCCTGACCGTCAACTTGAATATTTCCGTGCCGTCCTCGAACTCCAGGAACGCGGAGCCGCTCGCGTCCGTGGACTCCTCCACCTGTTCGCCAGTGTTTGGGTCGGAGAAAAGCAGGACCGCGCCGCTCAACGCGTCTCCATCCGGGTTGGCGACGGTCACCGTCAACTTCGGCTTTTCAATTGTTTCCGGTGAAAGCGTTACCTGCTTCAACAAAACGTTTGCCCCCTCCTCAAGAACGAGTTCGAACTCGGAGGCAAACAACTCGAACCCCTCCAATGACACGCGCACGCTGGCGCCCGCACCTTCGGGCAGGCCGTCGAAGCGCGCCGTGCCCGACGCGTCCGTAATCCTTTCAACTGACTCGTCGCCGTAGTAAAGCGTTACCAGCGCGCCCTGCAGGGGCGAGCCGTTGCTCGAGGAAACCGTTACCTGGACGGGCACGCCAGACGGCGCCAGAAGCAGGGCCGAGAGGCCGCCGAGCACGAGGAGGGCGAGGAGCGCCGCAATCGGAAACGATGGAATGCCGCTTTTCTCCACAGGGGTAATAAACCAGTCGTAAACCCTTGCGCCGCGCTCCTGAAACCAGTCCATCAAAGAGTAATATTTCTCTTCCAACGAGAAGTAAAATCCCCGCAATCCGCCTTCTTCGCTCATGAATAAAATAAGGTTCCCCTAACTATAAATATTGTAATGAACGCGTTGCAACACTTGTTGGCGGGGGTTTTGGCGGGAGCGGTGGCGCTCGTCCTGCTCGGCGAGCCGTTCACGCTTCCGGCCGCGGCAGTGATAGCAATGGGCGCGTTGCTGCCGGACGCGGACCACCACAAGACCCGGATGTTTCAAGCCGTCTCCCTGGCAATCGGAATCGGCGCCTTCTTCCTCTCCAAACCAGTGATGCAGCAACGATTCGGGGAGTTCAACGGCGGAATCGCTTCGCTCTGCATCGGGCTCGCCGGCACTGCGTTGTTCCGGTTGCTGAAACCAAAACACCGCGGAATAACGCACACCGTGTTCGCCGCCGCGCTCTACGCCGCAATCACTTGCTTTTTGTCCACGCCGCAACTCGCGTTGGCGGGCTTCGCTGCCTACGCCTCGCACCTCGTTGCAGACGGCCACGTCAAGATGATTTGAGTTGTTGGGGAAAGCAATTTTATTCGCTGGCGCGGTTTGATAACTCATGCTTTTCTCCCTGGTCGCCGAAACCTTTCTTGACCTGGAAAAAACGAGTTCGCGGTTGGAGACCACGGCAAAACTCGCCGGGCTGTTCAGGAAAGTGTCGGGAAGCGAAGCCAAGCAAACAATTTACTTCCTGCAGGGAATAGTCGCTCCCCCCTACCACGGCGTGGACCTCGGCGTAGCCGAAAAACTATGCGAACAGGCGATAATGAAGGCGTCGGGTTGCAAGCCGGCCGAGGTAACCCAGTTGTACAGGAAGACGGGCGACCTCGGCGAAGCCGCGCGAATCCTGCTGGAAAAAAAGAGCCAGCAAACCCTCGCCAAAAACAAATTAACAATTTCAAAGGTTTACGACAACCTTTACAAGACGGCGACCTCTTCGGGCGCGGGAAGCCAGGACAGGAAAATCGGTTTGTTGTCCGAATTGTTGTCGCACGCCTCGCCCGCGGAGGTCAAGATAATAACGCGGTTCGTTGCAGGCACGACCCGCCTCGGCACCGGCGACGCGACCATAATTGACGCATTGTCCTACGTTTACTCCGCAGCCGAGAAGAAGGATGCGAGCAAGGCAATAGCGCGCGCCTACAACCTCTCGTCCGACCTCGGCTCAATAGCTGAAAAACTCGCCGAAAACGGGTTGAAAGCAGTGGAAGGCGCCAGACCCGAGCCATTCAACCCCGTGCGGCCAGCGCTCGCCGAACGCTTGAATTCGGCCGAGGAAATCATCGCGAAACTGGGGCCGTGCAAGGCGGACGGCAAATACGACGGCATGCGCCTCCAAATCCATTCGGACGGCAAACGCGTGGAAATCTATTCGCGCAAGCAGGAAGTCGTGACGCACATGTTCCCCGACGTGGCCCGGGAGGTTGCTTCGTGGAAGAAGAAAATCATTTTTGAAGGCGAAGCCGTGGGCTACAAGGACGGCGCGTTCCTCTCCTTCCAGGAAACCATTCAGCGCAGGCGCAAGCACGGCATAAAAAAGAAGTCGGAGGACGTACCAATCCGCGTCTACGCATTCGAGTTATTGTATTTGGGCGGGGAAGACTACACCTTGAAGCCCTACGAGGAAAGGAGGAAGGCCCTGGAAAAAAGCGTTGGAGGAAAAACCGTAAGGATAGCCGAAGCCGTGGACTGCGGGACTGCAGGGGACCTCAAAAAATTCTTTGACGAATGCGTTTCGCTGGGCCTGGAAGGCGTGATTGCAAAGGACCTGGAAGCGCCCTACGTTGCCGGAGCCCGCAAATTCGCGTGGATCAAGTTGAAGAAGTCTTATTCCGAGGCGTTGGCGGACACCGTGGACGCCGTGGTCGTCGGCTATTATTACGGGAAGGGCAAGCGAACCAAATTCGGTTTCGGGGGGCTGCTCGCCGCCGTGAAAGCCGGGCAAGAATACCGCACCGTCGCGAAAATCGGTACCGGATTCACCGAAGAACAATTGGACTGGTTCAGGAAAACCTTGGAAAAACAAAAAGTCAAGCAAAAACCGGCGAACGTTGACTCGCTCGTGGAAGCCGACGAGTGGGTCAAGCCCTCCCTCGTCGTGGAAGTGAAAGCCGACGAGATAACCCGCAGCCCCGTGCACACCTGCGCCATGAAGGACAAGGAGGGTTTGGCGCTTCGCTTCCCGCGCCTCGTGAGAATACGCGTAGACAAGTCGCCGGCCCAAGCAACCACGGAAAAAGAAGTAATCCAACTATTTGAAAAACAACGTCAATCAACGTAAAACGCATCGTTAATAAAGGTTGTCAAAATACATAGCATTACATCCATCATTGGAGGTGCATGGAGAAAAATGGCTAAGGAAGCAAATGCAATAGGCCCGTGGGCGTTTCTCGCGGGTATCGTAATAGCGCTCCTGGCGGCGTTCGTAACCGGTATGGATTCGACCATATTGCTGGTCTTGACAGTCCTCGGTTTGATAGTGGGAATCCTCAACGTTGGGGACAGCGAAGTGCTCAAGTTCCTGGTGGGAACCATCGCGTTCATCGTGGCAGGCAGCAGCCTCAACCCGATTTTCGTGATAATCCCCGGAGTGGGAATCCAGCTCGCAATGGCAATGACCTACTTGGTGACCTTCGTGTCGCCAGCAGCGGCGGTAGTCGCAATCAAGGCCATCTACGACGTTTCAAAAGACCGCTGAAAAACGGCTTTCCCACCTTTTTTTCTTCTTCTTTCTTTTCAACCCTTTACGCCGGCGACTATCATACGGAAAAATTCTAGCCCTTCACGCCTGCGATTATCAACGGGAACGCAATGGTCGCGTCGCATTGAACGCACGCCGTGGCCGCCTTTTCCTTGACCTTGCCCCACGAAACTGCCTCGTTCACGCGCGCCCCGCTCAACGAGCCGTCGAACGGCGTTGCAGTGGTAACGTAAACCGCGTAATCCAGTCCGCCCCGCAACAGGTTCGCGCCGATGCAGAAGTGTTTTGCCGCGCCCCCGCCGAGCAGGATTCCCCCCGTCTTTTCGGCTGAGAGAACAATTGGCGCCAACTGTTTCATGTCGCCGGCCGCGTCAACTCCGAACTCGGGGTGCTCCTGCGAGTAAAAAAACATTTGCAAGCCGAACGCGCCGTCCGTTGGCGAAGGGCACGCCACCGGTATCCTGTTCCTTGCGGCCCAGTAAACAAACGAGTTCTCGTCGCTCATTGTCAAGCCGAGGTCGCGAATCAATTCGTTGGGCGCGAGCAGTCGGCCAAACTCCTTCTGCTTGGCGAGTTCCGCGTCAAAAAACGGCTTCAAGTTTTTTTCAAGCAACTCGTAGTGCCCGTTCTTGACGAGCACGTCCCCTATCCGGTTCGTGCCCTCTTCATGCAATGCAACGTCGTCCGCGTTAAACGAGCCCAGTTCGAAGGGCGCAAAACACTTCATGTAGTCCTCTTCCACGGAGCCGATGCTGGTAACGATTACGTCCACGAATTTTTCGCGGCAAAGCTGCGCGAACAACTCGCGGAGGCCCGACGAAACCATGTTTGAAGTGAACGACAGGAAAACCGTTGCCTGATTTTCCTTCATCTCCTTCACAACTTCAACTGCCTTGGCGAGTTCGCGCGCCTGAAACCCGACGCCCTTGAAACCCTTGACGAGTTCCGCTGCTGAAACGCCTTTTTCCACGGTCAAACCTTCAACGTTCATCAGTCCTGTTCACCGTCCTCGCAACGCTTTTGGTTGCCTTGAACCTTTTCACCAGCCATTTCTCCACCTTTCCTGAATCAAATTCCTTGCACGAAAACAAGTCCACGTGCGCGCTGCCGAACCGCGGGTACGTGTGCACGCTGGCGTGGCTCTCCTTCAGGAAAACAAATCCCGTAAGGCCTTCGTCGCGTTTTTCCTTGACCCGCACCACATGCGGCTCGCCCAACGCGCGCATCCCCGCCTTTCCAGGCGCGAGTTCAAGCGTGCGGTAAACAAATTCAAAGTCGTCCAAGAGCCAGGGCGCGCAGTCGTACAAGTCCAACAACAAGTGGTGGCCTTGCGAGCCCGGCAGCGCTTCAAGAAAGCGCGGCGCCAGCAAATTCACCAACTGGTAACCGGCGTCAAAACAAATCAAGGCGAGGAAGTAAGCCCATTCGCCCGTCCAAATGCTCACGCCGAGCGCGCCCAAGTCAAGCAACAGCCGGTGGCGCCCGACGAAGGAGAGCACGGGAACGCGCCTCCCCTCCAGGAAATCGTTTAGCGCCTCGTCCGCGAAACCGAATGCAACCAGCGCGCCGAGAACCACGAAATCAATTGGTGGAACGCCCCAGAACGCGAGCGCCAAAAACAATGCCGCCAAAGCGTATTGGTGGGCGCGCCTTTCAATTTTGGCTCCCAGAAGCACGCCTATTGTAACCGCGATTACGACGGTTGCGAGGGGCGTTGAACGCGTAATCAAATAGCCAGCGCCGAAGCCGTACAAAAAGCCGGTCACGTACTGGAAGTGCTTGTAAACGAAGAGTTTTTCGTCAACCTGCCAGTCGGTCAACTTCGTCAAAAAGCCGGTTGCAAAACACAGTAGGTATTCCAACATTCGTTCACCAAGTCAAGGCGTTCGCTGCACGAAAATCAGGGACAATCCTTTTTCGCGAAACGCATGACAACAAAATGAACGAAGCGGTTTAAAACCGTAGCGCAAGCAACACCAGGAACAACGCCCACAACGCGTTCAGGGTGCTGTTGCCTAACGCCTTGTTCAAGAGGTAGAGGATTTTTGACGCCAGCAGGAGCGCCAGCCAGGGAACGAAGAAAAAGACGAGGACGACCTTGTCAACCACGCTGCCGGAAGTCAGCTTTTTTGCGGGCCAAACCAGCAACGCCTCGTAAAAGTTCTTGAAGTCCACCCAGCTCGGCAGCGCCGTGAAGGCAAGCGAGCATGCAACGTATAACAGGAGCAATCCGATTGCCCCGAATTGCATCAAGCCAAAAGAGGACTCAAACAAGGCGAGCGCAAGAAAACTCGACAAGAACAAGGGCGCGAAATGGACGAGGGCAAGGGACCAGATTGACGTTTTCCGGCGGTCGTATTCAAAGGAAACGTAGCCGAGATAATCCCCCCGTAAGGAGAACCACACCACTTTCCTGGGGGTCAAGCCGGCGGCGAGCACGGCAAGGTAGTGCGCGAACTCGTGGAGCACGGCCCCAGGAAAAACAAACAAGGCGTAAGCGTAAAACGCCAAAATTTTTCCCTCAAAAGCGTTGACGGTTCCAACGCGCGCCTCAACCATTTCCCCGCTTTCAATCATTGAATAAACAACGGGGGAAAGCGTTTAAACCGTTTTCTCCGTAATTAAAACCAAATGAAGCTATTGGAGTTGCACTGCGACTATGTCGCCTACAAGCCCGGCAAAAAAGCGTTGAAGAACGCGCCCGAACTCAGCGATGAAGAAAAGAAGGGGACGCGCGTGGAGGATGTGCTCGCTGTTTTCACCACGCTGGAGGCGGGAGACGACGAGTCGGTCGTGGACCAGGCGGTTCAACAAGTAAAAAAGAATTTCGGCGAAGTCAAGGCCAAGGGAATACTGGTCTACCCTTACGCGCACCTGTCCAGCGACCTTGCCGACCCTGAGACGGCCACGCAACTACTGGAATACTTTTACCAACGGCTCAAGGAATTAGAACCCAACACCAAGAAAAGCGTTTTCGGGTATTACAAGTCCTTTGAATTGAAGTGCAAGGGCCACCCGTTGGCGGAATTAAGCAAGTCGTTCAAGGCGGAAGAAGGCGGCAAAAAAACCAAGAAGGAATTGAGAGAGGAAGTCGGGATTTCGGCTTCGCTGGAAGCCGAGAAAAAAGCCAATAAACGCCTCCTCGTGCTCACGCCGGACGGAAAACTGCATGACGCAAAGACGTTTGACTACGGCGAACACGAGGCGTTGAAGAACTTCGCGGGATACGAAATCAACAAGGAACGCGCTTACGCCGAGGAACCCCCCCACATCGCGTTGATGAAGGAACACGACTTGTGCCAGTACGAGCCGGGCAGCGACGCCGGAAACTTCCGCTGGCCCCCGAAAGGCCTCTTGGTGAAGAGGTTGCTGGAGGAAGACATCACGAACTACTGCGTTGACTACGGCGCAATGGAAGTTGAAACCCCCATAATGTACGACTTCGAGCACCCCACCCTAAAAAAATACTTGAACCGCTTCCCCGCGCGCCAATACGTGGTGCAAAGCGACGACAAGGAATTGTTCTTGAGGTTCGCGGCGTGCTTCGGCCAGTTCCTGATGACGCACGACATGGTCATATCCTACCGCAACCTCCCCCTAAAAATGTTTGAATTAACGCGTTACTCTTTCCGCCGCGAACAAAGCGGCGAGTTAAGCGGGTTAAAGCGCCTGCGCGCGTTCACCATGCCCGACATGCACACCTTGTGCGCGGA
The DNA here is from genome assembly GCA_002499405.1 of Candidatus Micrarchaeota archaeon UBA95. Classification (GTDB taxonomy): domain Archaea; phylum Micrarchaeota; class Micrarchaeia; order Norongarragalinales; family Norongarragalinaceae; genus UBA95. The sequence continues at coordinate 46,584 of DALH01000012.1, forward strand.
CCTGGACGGGGCGAGGGAGGAATTCGGCAAGCAGTTCAACAAGTGCTTTGAATGGCTGAGCAATTTGGGCGTACCATTCGAGGCGGGCTTCCGCGCGCAAACCGATTTCTTCGAGGAAAACAAGGGGTTTTACCTGCGCATGGTCAAGCAACTCAACAAACCAGTCCTCCTGGAATTGTTTGACGAGCGCTACGCTTACTTCGTCACGAAATTCGAGTTCAACTTCGTGGACGTCTTCAAGAAGGCGAGCGCGCTCAGCACCGTGCAAATAGACGTGGAAAACGCGGAAACCTACGACATTTTCTTCACGGACAAGGACGGCTCGAAAAAGAGGCCGGTAATACTGCATGCTTCCCTGAGCGGAAGCGTGGAACGCGTGATTTACGCTTTGCTGGAAAACGAGTACTTGAAGATGAAGCGCGGCAAAAAGCCCGCGCTCCCGACCTGGCTTTCCCCCACGCAGGTGCGCCTGGTTCCAGTGAGCGACAAACACAACGATTACTGCGAGGCGTTGCTCCCGCAATTCAAGGGCGTACGCATTGACTTGGACGACCGCAACGAGACCCTCGGAAAAAAGGTGCGCGACGCGGAAAAGGAATGGGTTCCGTTCGTCGTCGTGGTCGGCGACAAGGAAAAGGAGTCCGGCAAGCTCGCAGTCACCGTGCGCTCAACCGGAGAAAAAAAATCTTTGGCCGTGAACGAACTCGTGGAGCTAGTGAAAAAAGAGTGCGCTGGCAGGCCGTTCGAAAAACTGAGTTTGCCGGCGCGCCTCAGCAAGCGCCCCGTATTCTGATTCACGCGAGTTGCGCGTCGTATTCGCCGGCGTCAACGAGTTTGCAGAACTGCTTGGGGTTCTTGCCGTCAATGGTCGCGCCAAGGGACTGGCACGTGCCCGCGACTTCCTTGACTGCCGCCCTCAACGAGGACGCAGTCATCGCGTCCTGCTTGGCCTTCGCGATGTTCACGACCTGCTCAACTGAGAGGTTTCCAATGCCCGGCTTTCCCTTCTTGCCTGCCTCTTCCTTGACGGGCTCCTTTAACCCGAGCTCTTTTTTGACGAGCGCCGAAACCGGGGGCGTACCCACTTCAACTTCAAAGGTTTTCGCGGAAGAGTCGTAAATGACTTTGACGGGAACCTGCATGCCTGAAAACGACTTCGTCTTCTCGTTGATTTTCGCGATTACCTCGCCGAGGTTCAACCCGCTGGGGCCCAGCGCGGGGCCCAAGGGCGGGCCGGCGTTTGCCTTGCCGCCTTCCACGAGCGCGGAAATGATTTGCGTAGCCATGTTTTAGAATAACACCTCAATCGGAAAATTAATAGGTTGAAACGGTTTTTTATTGCCTTCGCTTCGCAAAAGCAATTGCCGCCGCAGCCAAAGCCAGCAACAAGGGCAGGGCGGGCGCTTCCTCTTCGCCGCCCGCCAACTGAATTTTGTTGACTTCACAGGAATCGCTCAGCCCGTGCGCCTTGGACTCCAACGAAATCAAATAAGTGCCCTCGGCCGAGGAATCAATCAAGACGTCGTGCTTCCCGGTCGCCTGACTGCATTTCACGAGGTCCGCGTCCACCTCCGCGCCTCCCACGGAAACGCTTATGACCAAGTCGTTGTCGCAGACCGGTTCGCCGTCCGCCTGCATTACCGCGTAAACGTGCGTGCTGTTCTTGGAAAGTTGCTTTGGGCAGTCAATCACGAAGGACGGGAGTTCGTCTGCAGGCGGTGTCGTGGGAGTCGGCAGGGACGAGCGCGGGGGGGCCGGCTTGGGCGCTTCCTCCTTTTCGACTTCCTGCAACTCCACTCCGAAGGAAACGACCGTCTCGTTTGACTCACCTCTTGCGCCGTCCTTCAAGCCGTAACACTCCAACGAAAACTCGTACAAGCCGGTTTCGAACCCGCTGAAATACGCGTCGTCGCGAAACTCTTCGCCGTTGGAGACCTTTATTGCATCAAACTCCTTGGGCTCCTCGTTAACGGTTCCGGAAAGAGTCATTACCCGCGTAACCGAGGGAACACACGAATACTCCTGGTAAGAGCCCGAAACGAAGAAGCGCAGCCCGAACCCGGGCTCCACGAAGGTGTAATCCTTCATCGGCTCCGCCACAACTGGTTCGTTCACCAAGAAGTCCTGAACGTTCAACACCGAGAAATCTATTTGTTGTTTCGGCGAATCCTCTCCGCACTGCAATTCAAACGAGTAATTGCCTTCAGGAAACTCGAGCAAAACCTCTTGAACTTCCTCGGCGGTCACGTCAATGGAACCCTCAAGGCCGCCGGCCGAGTAAGAGCATTCCGCGTCCTTGCTCAACGCGAAGTAAAAATAAACCGAGGCGTTTTCGTATGCATCCCCGTTGTAAGAGTAATTGCTGTTGTTGGCGGGCCAAAGCATTACGGGCACGCCCTCCAAGCCGCTAATGAATTGCCGCGAATCCGCTTTCCCGCCGCAGGAAACGCTTAAAACGTGTTCGCCGGGCTCCGGGGAAACCTCGCCCGACCACTGGCTCACGGGCTCCTCCAACTCCGTTGTCTCGCCGTCCAAGTCGTAAGAGCACTGGAATTCGCCGCCGTAAACCTTGAAACCGATTTCAATTGGTTCGCCCCACACGAAACGCGTTGACGGCTTCGTAATGGAGGGCTTCCCGTTCGTGAAAACCGTTAACGGCTCCGAATCATCCAGCCACGCCTCGGAGCCGGCTGGAGCGCATTGCGCCGTGAAAACGTATTCGCCTTGAGGCAAAAGCCAGGAGCCGGACGCCGAATACCCTGAAGGCACCTGGTAAGGGTATTTATGGAACGCGTCCGCGTCCTTGAAGCGGTACTCGCAATCGTACAACTCAGCGTGGCCGTAAGCCGCGAACTCAAAGGACACGCTCAAAGGCGTTTCGCCCTCGTAATCACCTTTCGGGTAAATTACGACGACTTCCTCGTTGCCCGAGTAAGTGAATTCAACCAAACTCTCAAGCGTGGTGGAATCCGAGTGACAAGACACCTTCAACTCGTTCACGCCGTCAACCGCGTAACTCTGATAACTCCCCTTCAAATCTATTTCAATGTCCTTGTTGAGATCCACCTTGAAGTCCTGGAGTTCGGTGGGCGCCCCGTCATTCAAGAAAACCCCGCACTTGTAAGCCGGGCCTGTAGACAAAACCCCTTTCTCCTTCTTCTCCAACCTGAACCGGACAATCGGAAGCGATGAGTAAGGCTGTTCATGGGGCTCCAAAACATTCAAGCAAAGCAACTTGTCGTCTTCCTCGCTAATCAAGTAATCCAGTTCCGCGTAATCTTTTCCACCGCTCCGCGAAAAACCCTTCAAAACCAGGCGCAGCCGGCCGGCATCGTAAATCATTTCCACGCCTTTGTTCAGGAAAATGGATTCGGACCCGCCCTTAACCGACAACCACAAAACGTCTTCTCCCCAGTCACGAACCAAAAAGTGGTACTGCGGCTCAAGCAACGGCAAGTCAACCGGTTGGTCCACTTCAAGCAGCACTGGAACCAAGCCGGATATCGGCTCGTCGCCGGGGCCGCTACCGCCCGGCAACACAACACATGTCAACGGGTTGGCGGGCGCAACGAAAACGCAGGCACCCGAAGCACAGCCGTCCTCGCAAACAATATTCTGCTTTATGCACGAATCAGAACTACTCGAACAATAAAACTCCTTCAATTCGTTTCCGTCACAGTAATCGTGGTGTAGCCCGCTTGCGTCAGAGCACGCGCTTGCAACCAGTTTCGGGAATGGCTCGCCTGCATCAAAGTCCGTGCAACCCGCCTCCACCAAGTAATAATGGAAACGCGAGGAATTGGGCACCGAAGCCCCCGCCTCGGAACCACTGGTCTTCTCGCACGAGATTGCGAGGTCGTGCCAGCAACCATGCCTCCCGCCCGGACAACCCGGAATTGAAATCAATTCAGGCCAGTCAACCACGGCCGAGTCTTTCACCGTTAACTCCTTTTCAAACCCGCTACTTGAACTTTCAAAACCGAGGTTGCACGAATAAGTCCCGGTCTCGTTGAACCCTAGGACCACTTGGAGCAAGCCGTTCCCGCTGTTCAAGGAATAATCCGCTGGTTCAACAAACCACACCTCGAAGTCGGTTAAAGCCGCGGCTAACGAAAACAAGAAAAAAGAAAACAGGAGGGCGCGCTTCAACGTCATACGAAAAGTTTAACGCGCCTTCTTTTTATAAGCGTACCACGCCAACCCGAAAACGGCTAACGCGAACAACAACGGCAAGGCCGGCGCTTCCTCCACGAGCACTCCGCCGCGGAACCTGCACGAATCGCTTGCACCCCTCGCCGAAACCTTCAACTCGTATTCGCCTACTTCAAGGGAGTCAAAGGCGACCTTGTGCTTTCCGTCCGCGCACGAAACCAGTTCCGCTTTTGTCGGCGCGCCATTCAACAACAGCGTGACCTGCGCGGAGTTGTCGCACGTGGGCGCGCCGTTCACGGTCAGCAATGCCTGCGCCGTGGTGCGGTTGGAATCAATTTTGGAGGGGCATTTGAGCGTTAACACCGCGTAATCGCTTGCCTTGGGCGTGGCAGTTGGCTTCTTGGTCGGCATCGGGGAAGGAGTAGGCGTTGGTCGCGAATCGGTTTTGTCTCCGGCCAAGTGGCTCCAGGTTCCGCCGTAAGGCGCGTAATCGCTTCCGCCCGACGGAACGTCGCTGCCGCCGCCACCGCACGAGCCGCAGTCGCTCGGGCAATTGGAGCAGGACTCGCCCGCGCCGCAAACGCCGTCCCCGCAATAGCCGCCGCTCCCGTCCAAGTCAACGGTGAACGACGTGACGCTTGACGCGGCGGTCTCTGAACTCAACTCTTCGCCACAGTAACCCGTGCACTCCACCCTCGCGGAGTGTCCGCCGTCAGTCAAGCCGGTTAGGTCGCCGGGCCATGACGCGGACTGGCCAGTAACGGTTCTGGGGCTCCCCCAAACCGAGTCAAGTTCGCGGCGGCACGAGTAAGAATTGAAGTTGCCGTCAATTGTGAACCGCAGGTCAAGAGTTGAAACCGTGTAGGTTCCTCCGTTGATTGGGAAGTTCACGGTCACGCCGCGCAACTCCGAGGGCGCCTCAACAACGGTGAACGAAACCAAGTCGGAGTAAACGAAGTCGTCAAACCTGTTGGACCCGCCGCGATGGCAGGAAACGTTGAGGTAATGCATTCCGGCAGTTACCTCAAAATCAAAGTCGGGGTCCAACGCGCCCTCTATCTGGCCCGGGAAGACAATTGTTTTTCCGTCCAACTCGTAACGGCACTCGTAATAATCGTGGGTGCCGCCCACGAGGAACGAGGCGTCAACCAGCCGCGCGTCCTCGCAGTTAGGGTCAAAAGAGTATTGCGCGCCGTCCACGGGCAAAAGGATTATTGGCTTGTCTGGTTCGTAGGAAGTGAATTCTAGAACGTCGGACGAAACTTCTTCAACGCCTTCAACTGAAACCGTGGGGCGCCACCCCTCGCACGAAACAAATAGTTCGTGTGAACCAGCCGCCACCTCCAATGGTTCGTAGGCAATGACTTCCACGCCTGCGGGAATAAAGTCCGTGAGCAGGTCGTCGCCCGTTGGCGTAACCTCAAACACCACTTTGACGCTGGTTGCATCCGAATTCAGGTTCGTCAAGTCGCCCACGCTGATTGACTCAACAAATACCTCGTAAACGTGGTCGGAGTCCTTCACCTCGTAATATCCGCCCTCGGGAATCGGGGGCGTCAAGTCCTCGTAATCACTTTTGGTTACCGTGAACTGCGCCCACCAAACCTCTTGCACGCCGCCGCCAAGCGAGTTAATGAGCACGGGAACCAGCGCGGTTGCAGGAACCAGCGAGGTTTCCTCCATGGTGGAAAACACCTTGTACAGCGTAAGCGTGTAACCCCCCTCCGTCATTGATTCTCCTACCCTGAGGGTTTTCGCCGGGTTCTTCAACGCCTTTTCTCCCGACCACAACACGGGCGAGCCGCCTTCGTAGTCCTCTATCTTTATTGCCTCGGTTGAATCGTCAAGGGTGCGCATGCACTTGTAGAACGGGTAATCCCCGCCCACCTTGAACTTCAACTCCAATTCGTTAGCCCAGTAGCCCTCGCCTTCCGGCTTCCAGTGCGGTTCAATTATGACGGGTTTGTTGGGCTCGAAAGTCGTGAAGTGCACGGTTTGCGAGTGCCTTACCACGCCGTCATCCTTCCTCGTGCACTCTATGATAAACCAGTGTTCGCCGTAATAAGCCGGCGTAAGCGTGCCCGCAATCCACTCCCAATCCGGGATTCC
>DALH01000020.1 GCA_002499405.1 Candidatus Micrarchaeota archaeon UBA95
ACCGACAGTAACAACGACCTTGAGTGCTGATTCACTCTTCAACTTCAAATTCCTTTTCGCACTCGGCGCCGCCGCCCTCAGCAGACGCAATGTATGTGCCCGTGGAAGTGTAAGAGCATTCCACCGAGCCCTGGTATTCCCCGCTGCCCATCAACTCCAAATCCAGTGACTGCCACGAGCGCGTTGAGTGGCAGCGCATTTTTGCGTCGGAAACCTCTTGCGTGAAGCGCACGATTATGAGCTTCTTCATGCTGCCCACGTCCTGGCCCGAAGCAGTTACGGTGCACTCGGCCGGCTCGGGGCTGGGTGACGGCGAGGGAGAGGGTTTGACGCTCGCTTTTGGAGTCGCAGCCGGGGATGCGCCGGGAGTCGGGGAAGCGTCGTTTGAAGGAGGCGCGGCCGGAGTTACATCCAGAGCCGGCGTGGAGCCGTCTCCCGCGGGCGTCCACTTGTCCAAACCCGACTCGGTTTCCACGTTCAGGCACCCGAACAGCAACGCGAACAGGGCCAGAAAGAGCCAGTAACGCATAACAATTAGACAACGAAGATTTTTTTAAATGTTTGGTGTTATACTTGAGTGAGCGAGTGGGTCAACGATTTTGAGGATTTGCTTCACGCCGTGGGGGCGCTGGCCGGGTTTTACTGCATAATCCTGTTCTACAACGGGAGCGTGAAGGGCTTTGAGGGCCTCGCAATAGGTTTCACCGGCATTTACGCAATAATCATCGCGCTCAAGGAACACTTTGAGCACGCCAGCATACATTAAATAAAGTCACGCAACTAACGGTTTTTGAAATGGACGCAACGCAGTTGCTGGTTCAAGTGCAGGAATACGCAACCGAATTATTGGGGAAGGCGGCCGCCGGCGACCCCACTTCAATTGCGTTGGCCGCGCTGGTCGTGCTGATAATAATCGGAATGTTCGCGGGCGTGGGCTCCCTCATCTGGCGCTACCTCAAGTCAATCATCTTGCTGGGCGTCGTTGGCTTGTCCCTCTACTTGTCCGCACCCGAAATATTGAAGCGCTTTTCAGCTGACGGCATGGGAGTGGAACTCATCATCGGCGGGGTTGCCTTGCTCGCCGGCTTGATTGCGTTGTGGTTCGCGTTCAAGCAGACCAGGAGAGCGCAAAAAGCAGTGGGGGCGCCCCAGCCCGCAAAGCAGGCGCCCGAAAAAGCAATTGAAGAAAAAACCTTGTTGGAACACTTAACGGCCGCAAAAGACAAAAACCTGATGAGCGTGATAAGCATCCTCATAATCGCGCAGTTCGGCATATTCACCTCCATGACCATCAGCGCACCCAACGCGGAAGTCGGAATGATGCTCGTGGCCGGCTTCATGCTGGCCGCGTTCGTGTTCATCCGCAACAGTTATTCCTCTTACAAGAAGGGCTTGGCGCACCTCATCGTCGCGGCGGTTGCCGCGTTCTTCATCTCGGTCGTGCTCGGCCATTACTGGGCGAGCATCCCGCTCGAAGACCTGCTCTCGCAGGCGTACTTCGCAACCGACGCCGCGGTCGCGTTCGTCACCAGCATTGCCTTGTCCTTGCTGATGGGAAACAGATGAGGCATCCCCAAAAACAAGGGAAACTCGCGTTATGCAACGATGAAAAAATAAAAAGATTACTGAAAAAACAAGGGGGGTTGAACTCGTTTGCTTTGGCAACGCGTTCCTATTACTTCTTCTTGGCTTTCTTCTTAACGACCTTCTTTATGATTTTCTTCTTCGTTCCGCAACAACTGCAGCAAGGCATGCAAATCACCGGAAACCGTAACCCGCCGCGCCTTAATAATCATTCCAGTATTTCAACGGCGTCGGGCACGCCATCCCCGTCCTCGTCAAACCCCTGCACCACGCGCGCGAAAACCGAGGAGTCAAACAAGTTGTTTTTGGCGAGTTTCCCGGATTCCTGCCTCAACGCGAGCACGGCTACCCGGGTTGCCTGCTGGTTGCTTCCCGCAACCACGAACAAGTGCCTGGACTTGTTGAAGGGGTTGGGCACGGTTTGAATCACGCCGGCCGCTTCCGGGTAACTCTTCTTGGAGAGCGACGAATAAACCTCAAATGAGTTCTGCTTGAAGCGAATCGGCAGCGACGAATTTATTTCGGCGAGGAACGTGTTCACCTTGGGCCCGCCGACTACGAACAAATTCTCCCTCTTCCTTGACTCGTCGAGTTCCGTGTCCAGCCAGTAAAACGGGTGCTTCACGGCGGCAAAGGAGCCGAGCCACGCCCCCAGTTCGGCCACGCAGAACTCGGTTGCGCGGGCGCGGTACTCTCCGTGCGGGTCCGGCGAACCAATTACTATGCGCGCGTTGAGCGTGCCGCGGTCAATGAAGGGCTTGAGGAAGGCGGGCGGCTTGCCGGTGCGGTCGCGGAACGGCCGCCAATCGTTTTTGAGCACGAGTGCGAGCGCGTTGCCCTTGGCCGCGTAACGCTTCGCAGTTGCTCCCCCCTTTTCTTCGTAGTCCTCCAAGCCGATTAGGCCCGCGTTGGAGAGGAGGCGCACGTGATAGTAAACGGTTTGCTGCTGCATGTCAAGGTCGCGGGCGAGTTCGGCGGGGTAGCGCGGCTCCTCGGCAAGTGCGCGCAAAATGCGGAGCCGGTCTTCCGAAAGCACGGCCAACCCCTTCTCGTCCACGCGCAAGGCATCAACGAATTTCCCGTCGGACAACACAATCATTCAAAACACCTTGATAAGGTTATTAATTATTTAATAATAGAATTGATTAAAAGTTATTAAAAGGTTTTTGTTTGGCGATTGAATTAGCAAAACGTCTTTAATGCATTATTTAAAGCATTTTCTGGATAACGCTTATCAAAGTCAACCCTGAGAGAGACTTTTGCGGGCCGGGGGCGAAAGCCCCCGTTCTCCCGCATTCGGAAGTGAGTAATCGTGTGCGGCATCATAGGGTATATTGGTTCGCGTAACGCTGGGACAACCCTGTTCAAGGGCTTGAAGAAACTGGAGTACCGGGGCTATGACAGCGCGGGCGTGGCGACCCTCGACGGCAAACTCGTGGTGCGCAAGGACAAGGGGAAAATCAACGAGATAAACAACTCCTTGCACTTCGATGAAATGCCGGGAACCATGGGAATCGCGCACACGCGTTGGGCAACCCACGGCGGGGTAACCAAGGAAAACGCGCACCCCCACACCGACTGCAAAAACGAGATTGCCTTGGTCCACAACGGAATAATAGAAAACTTTCAGGAACTGGGGAAGGAACTCTCGGAAAAAGGGCACCGGTTCCGCTCGCAAACCGACAGCGAGGTAATCGTCCACCTCATTGAGGACTGCTGGAGGGAATCGCTTGAACAGGCGGTCCGCGACGCCGTGAAAAAACTGAGGGGCTCCTACGCCTTGCTCGTCGTTTCAATTCGCGAACCCGGCAAAATCGTTTGCGTGCGCAACGAGAGCCCCCTGTTAATCGGCTTGGGTAAAGGCGAGTTGTTTGCGGCGAGCGACGCCGTGCCCATAATCGAGTACACGCGGCGCGTCGTCTATTTGGAGGATGGGGAGGCGGCGGTGCTCACGCGGGACGGCGTTGTTTTTCGCGCCGTGGAGAACTGGGCGCGAATCAAGAAGGAAGAGAAAAAAGTGGAGTGGAACGCGGAGGACGCGAAAGCCGACGGCGACTACATGTTGAAGGAAATATTTGAACAACCCCGCGGGCTGCGCAACGTCTTGTTGCAGGACGAGGAAAACCTTTTGGCGTTCGCCGAGGAAATCAGGAACGCAAAACGCGTCATCGCGGTTGCCTGCGGCACGGCGAGGCACTCGGCGGTCATCGGCAAGCACTTGCTGGACCGGGTGGCGGGCAAGGAAATAGACGTCTT
>DALH01000021.1:0-6315 GCA_002499405.1 Candidatus Micrarchaeota archaeon UBA95
CTCTATTGTGCGTCTTTCTTTTTCTTGGAAGCCCCCGGAGGGATTTGAACCCCCGACTTTCTGTTTACGAAACAGACGCTCTGCCAGGCTGAGCTACGGAGGCATTCAGCCAAGAATTGTTGTTCAAGCAAATTAAAAGAGTTACCATAGCAAGCCGGTTGCGTGCTCGCTGTTCCCGTAACCCGCGCCCAGGTCGTCAAGGGTCCACTCGCCTGAACGGTTCTTGAACGAGAACTCCTTTACGAGGCAGGGGTACTCGTTGTAATTCAATCGGTTCCACGGATTCTTGCTGAACTTCCACGACGCGGCGGAGTAGGCCTCCACGAGCATTCTCGCCTTTCCGTCCCTGCCCTCGGACAGGACTTCAAACGACGGGTTTTTCCCGTCAATCCTCTTGACGCGCGCGTCGCGGTTGTCAAAAACCTTTTCGCCGTCAAAGAACTGGAAGTGTTTTCTAATTGGAATCTTCCACGACTCCTCTGTTCGATTGGAGAAAATCGTGTTGCCCACGTGCGGCTCGTAGTAGTGCGCGCACCCACCCCCCTCAAAGTGGTAGACGCCCCAATACCATGGGGGAGCCGGCGCGTTGACGCGCACGCACTGGAAGTAAGCTGTTCCCTTGCCCAGCGAACTCGTGAAGGGCGCGCGCGTAATCTTGCAGATGTCGTAGGAAAACCTGTTGAACAGGAAACTTGTTTCGCGGTGTTGGAGCGCGTAAAAACCTTTTTTTTGCACGGGCCCGATGCGGAAGTCGTGGCCGCGAAGCGAAACGCGGAAACCATTTTTCAGTTCCTTGAACTCGGTTGGAGGGTCGTCCGTGTGGATGCGTCCCGGCTCCACCAGGATGGGGGCGCGGTGAAGCAAGTAGTTTTCACGCATTTTTTTTCCGTCGTAATACCACGCCGCAACAACTCCGTCAAGGTCAAATGTTTTCCCCCTGCGTTGCACCAAGTCGTCCCGCAACTCCGCATCCAACCCGTTGCAATGAATTTTTTTTTCGTTCTTCGCGGACCATAACACCATCAATTGCTTTGGGTGCGCCTCGGGCTCGCGGAAGTAGAAAATCCACCACCACCAAAGCCAGTTGCCTTTGCGCGCCAGGAATTCTTCGTTGACGCGCCACACGCGTTCAAACAATTTGCGGTTCGCCCCCTCGCATAAAAATGCTTTTGAAGGGGTGGCGTTAAAACTGTTTGGATTCCAACATGTGGTTCTACGTCTTCGCCTCGTTTTTCTTGTACGGCTTCGCCCATTTTTACAGGAAGACCGCGCTTGAGGGAATTGACCCGTTGGTGGCAGGGTTCGTGGAAACGATTTCACAGTTCCTCGTTGCCTGGCTCGCGGTTTTCGCTTTTTCCCAGTTGACCCTCCAAGGGTTCTCAATTGAATCCGTTGCTGCCGGCTTCGCGGTGTTTGCGGCTTCGGCGTGCGTATTCCTCGCCCTGCGGTCTGGTTATGTCTCCTCGGTTTCCACTGTAATAAACTTGAACGCCCTGGTTTCCGTGCCCCTTGCAATCGCCTTCCTCGGCGAATTCCTTTCCTTGCGCGCGGCAGCGGGAGTTGCGTTGGCGATACTCGTCGTGCCGTTGTTCAGGTCCGCGCGCCCGGCCAGCAGCGGTAACTGGTTGAAGTATTCCCTGCTGGCAATGTTTTTCTTCGGGGTCATGAACCACTTCAACGCGTTTGTCACGCGTTCAATTGGCGCGTTCCTGGCTTACGCCTTCCTCATGACTTCCGCGGCCGCCTTCTTTTCGGTGCTCGTGTTCTCGCGCAAAACGCGGGAGTTGCACGCGCTGCGGTTCGCGTCCTTGGAGAAACTGTTTTTCTCGGGGCTCGTCTTCGCGACCGCGACCCTTTGCATGCTGAAAGCGTTTTCCTTGGGCCCCGCCTCCATTGTCGTGCCCGCGGTGAACCTCAACTTCTTGGTAACCGCCTTGCTGGGAGTCGTTTTCTACAAGGAGGCGTTGGGTTCGCGGGGCTTGCTTGCGGTCGCGTTGGCGGTTGTGAGCGTGTGGTTGTTAGCGGGATAAGTTTTTTTCCACGGCTTTCCGAATGCTTTCCGCGTTCAACCCGTATTTTGCGAGCAACTGGTTGGGGTCCCCGCTCTCCCCGAATTTGTCGGCTACGCCAAGCATCACTTGCTTGGTTGGAACGGCGTTCCGCGTGAGCACGCCGGCGACGAGGTTGCCCAAGCCGCCAACCTGGTGTTCTTCAACGCTTACCACGAGCTTGGTTTCCTTAGCCGCCCTCAAAACCGCGTCTTCGTCCAACGGCTTCAAGGTGTGAACGTTGACGATGCGCGCCTTCACTCCCTGCTTTGAGAGCTGCCACGCGGCGTGCATTGCCTCGGGCACAACAACGCCGCACGCAACGATTGCAACGTCTTCGCTTCCCTTGTGCTCGCTTGCGAGCTCCCATTCAAAGGCGTCAACCAAGTTCTTCGCTTCCCCCTTGAATGAAGCCACGTTTGCCTTGCCGTAAACAAATGGCGCGTCCTCGCGGGTGACAACGGGCGTGTTCACGCGTCCCAAGCGCAGGACAACGGGCCCCTTCACGTCAAGGATTGCCTTGCGCGAGCCCTTTTTCGCTTCCAAATAATCGCAGGGAACGAACACGCCGAGATTCGGAATAATGGTAGTAGTGGAAAAGTCCTCGAGTGATTGGTGAGTGGCGCCGTCCTCGCCCACGGTGAGACCGCCGTGGCTCGCAATAACCTTGACGTTGAGTTTTGGGTAGCAGACGCTGGTGCGGAGGAACTCCCACGCGCGCCCGGTAGCGAAAATGGAGAACGAACCCGCTATTGCTATTCTTCCTTCCTTGGCGAGCCCGGCCGCGATGCCCATCATGTCTTGTTCTGCAACGCCCGCGTCAAGCAGGCGTTCAGCGTTTTCGGAGTGGTCCTCGCACAACGACGTGAGTTTGACCGAGGAATTCAGGTCCGCTCCAACGGCGACGATGCGCTCGTCGCAACCGATTTCCTTCAAGCACTCGCCCGCCCCGTCCCGAATCGCCTTCAATTCAACCTTCATGGTTCCGCCCGAATTCCACGGCGTTACCACGAATTTCCCCTGAAGGCGCGCCTTCACTCCGGCCGCCTTGTCCTCCAACTGTTTGGTGAAAAAGTCTTCCCTTCCGAGTTCCTTTAACGCCTTCAACAATTGTTTGCGGTCGGGCGCCTTGCCGTGCCACCCCACTTCGTTCTCCATGAACGACACGCCCTTCCCTTTCACGGTGCGCGCGATTATTGCCGTGGGTTTTCCCTTGGTTGCGCGCGCTTCAGCAAAAGCGTTCAGCAACGCTTGAACGTCGTGGCCGTCGCATTCCACGACGTGCCATCCGAATGCGCGGTATTTTTCGGGGAGGGGCTCCACGTTCATGACCTTCTTCACGGGGCCGTCGATTTGGAGGCGGTTGGCGTCCACTATACCGCACAGGTTATCCAATTCGTAGTGCGCGGCGGCCATGACGGCCTCCCAGATGCTTCCCTCCTCCTGTTCGCCGTCCCCCATCACGCAGTAAACCCGGTAACCCTTTACGGCGAGCTTGGCGTTGAGTGCGGAGCCAACCGCAGCCGGCAGGCCGTGGCCGAGGGAGCCCCCGCTCATCTCAATGCCTGGAGTGTCCAGCATGTGGGGGTGGCCTTGGAACGAGGAATCCGTTTTGCGGAGCGTGGTCTGGAACTCCTCCATTGAAAAAAATCCTTTCAAGGCGAGGACCGCGTATTGTGCGGGGCACTTGTGCTGGGCGCTCAAGAACACTCGGTCGCGGCCGTCCCAGCCCGGCTTGGACGAATCCGTCTTCGCCTCCTTGAAGTAAAGCGTTGCGAGTATTTCAGCAGCCGAGAGTGAGCCGCCGGGGTGGCCGGACCCGGCGAAGTAAATAGCAATCAAGGCGTTGGCGCGGACGTCGTCAGCGATTCGTTTTAATTCGGAGGAATCCATGAATTGGGGAACTCAAAAGAATTATTTAACGGTTGCGAACAAAGGTTATGGGTGTTTTTGAATGGAATACGTTTACTCGGTTGAATCCAAGAACAAGGGGAAGCTCGCGGCCGTGCTGGACGCCGACCCCTACGCCGAAAAGAGTTTCGCTCGCCTGGGTTTCACGTTGAAGTCATCGGATTCGGTGGGCCTGCCTGCCGGGAAATACTTCGTGCACTTCAAGAGCGACGAGGACGTCGGCGCTTTGATAGCCAAACTCAGGGAAGTTGAGTCCGTTGAAGAGGCAAGCAAAGACGAAAAGAAGGCGGTCGTGGAAGCCCTGAACAAGGGGCTTGATGACGCCGTGAGCGGCTTTGGGTCAATCTTTGGTTAACCGCTTCTTAAACGGGCTTTGGTTAACTTACTTCGTATACCCCGCTTACTTTGTTTATTTCAAAAAACATCCTGTGGTAATCGCGTTTGACTACGTAAACCCCGTTTTCAAACGAGAATACCGGGGAGTCGCTTAAGTTTACCAACACTTTTTCACCGCTCAACGCGACGAGTTCGTCCCTGCTTATTTGTTCTCCTTCAACTAAATTGATTTTTATATCTCCCCTTGCTGAATTGCTTCTTTTCATTCGAAGGATTTCATTGGTGATTTCGGCTTGGGCGCGGGGCCCGTCAAACAAGTAGTATGCGGCCGAAGCCCACATTGAGCGTTCTTCGATTGTCCCGGACTCCATTTTTTCCATTAAAAACGTTTTGAATTCCTCAAACTCTTTCCCGGCTTTTTCTATTGCCTGCCTTGTTTCAATTGAGTCGAGCCCGTAGGATGTCCATGTGCGGCTCATCCAATCATCTTTGTTTACGGTTTCAACAAACCGCGTCTTTATTTCAACGTCTTCTTCCGGGCTCAAAGAGCCGCTGGAAAAAAATTCCCCGTACTTCTGATTTGCAAGGTATTCCAAGCGGGCTTCAACGAAGTCCATCAAGTAGCCTGGCAGCATGACTATTACGTTGATTTTCGCGGTTACGGCATCGAAGGCATTAGGACGCAAAAATAGTTTGTAAATGCCGAGAATTTTCGCGTTTTCATCGATTTGTCTTATTTCCTCTGATTTTTCGTTTATGGTGGTTTTCTGCCATTCGTCGGCCGCATTCAACAACTCGTCTTCGTACTCGTTTTCCGGGGGTTCAACGAATTTGCGGCCCGAGTCGGAGGTTACCAATATCTTACACTTCGCGTTTTTTCCTCCATCACAGTTTACCGTTACGTCTACGAGCGTATCCTTTTCAGAATAGCAAACCAAGGCGCTTTCATATTGTTTACAGCCTTCAACGCCTTCCACGACTAACTCGTTTTCAACGCTTTCGCTTAATCCCAACAACTCGTAGGTGCCTTCTTGCCTATTGATTACGCCCGCGTCGGCAGCTGTTATCGCGTCGCCTGCTCTTATCAAGATTTTGCTTGAAGTGTAAAAGCCCCCCTTGTTTGACAGGGTGCCAACCGCCCTCCCAACCGCGATTTGAAAAGAATTCTCACCCTTCGTTGAGGAAAGAGCTGCAAGGGTTGCGGTGCTTGAATAAGTCAAGAGCACCATAATTAAAACGGCGAAAACTATTTTCGGGTCAACTTTCAACTTTAAATCCACTCCGCAGCCATGTAAATGAATGGAATTGCGGCAGCCAACGCGTTAAGCCAATCGTTTTCAAACGGTTTTGGGAGCCAAGATGCAAAGGCAAAGTATGCAATCCCGTAAACCACGCCAATATTCAACCACCAATATGCTGCTCCGGGCAAGCCCCCCGGCAAGAATCCGGCGATTATGCCGGCTAAAAACATTACGGCCGTAAAAACAATTGCGAGTAATGCGTGCGCCGAAAAAATCCTTAGAATTGATTCTTTTAAGGCGTTCCGTTTTGTGAAAGCCATTAAGCCAGAGTAAGCTGCAAGGCTCACCAACAACTTAAGCGGATTCAATAATTGAAAGTTTAAGGATTGAAAGAAATTTGCGTAAAGCAGGTATGCTGCTATTGGCAGGGTTAAAAACAAGTATTTTTCGTGTTTCACGTGAAAACCAATTGATTGTGCCTTTTTATTCCTTACCTCCCTTTCACTTCAAAATTTCGCCGGTTTCAAGGAACCACAAGTAAAAGTCAAGCACTCCGAGCTCCAACCCGGTTTGCCTGGCAAGTGGCCGCAACGCGTCCTCCAACTCCAAGTATTTTTTTCGCGTAATCGTCTTCGGCTCTTTTTCAATCAAGCCCTCTTTTTTCATGGCGCGCATCACGTGGCGGTCTATTATGGCGACGTCCATTCTCCCAATGTTTCGCAGGAAGTGGCTCGCCTCCTTGAAGCCGATGCCGCGCACGTTGTCCGCCAGCCATTTCC
>DALH01000021.1:6376-14893 GCA_002499405.1 Candidatus Micrarchaeota archaeon UBA95
CGATGCCGCGCACATTGTCCGCCAGCCATTTCCGCGCCTTTTGTGAAGGCATTGCAAGCGCTTTTGGAAGCGCCGATTTGACCTTGCGCGCGTTCACGATGTTGGCGGCCTTCGCGTTGTGGAAGCGCACGCCGCACTCCTTGAGGTAGGCGGCCAGTTCCCCCGCATTCAAGCAGTCAAAGTTTTCGGGGCGCTCCTGCGCTTTCAGTCCGGCACGCGCCCGGGAGTTTGCGGTGGTCAGGCAAAAACAGAGTTCGTGGAAGTGTTTCTGGTTGGCTTTGAGTTCTTGCACGCGCGAGCGAATTCGTTTGCCCGCCTCACTTCTTTTTAAGCGGTTTATCCTGGTTGCAAGTTTCATTTAGTTTTTTCACTAGTTCGTCCACGTCTTCGTCCGAGAAGCCGTGCGCCTTTGCGCCCTGCTCGATTGTTTCAAGCCGGGCCATGGCGCACCCGATGCAGCCCATGCCGGCGGCCATGAAGACGCCCGCGCTTCCCGGGTGTTTTTCCACCACGACGCGAATCAAGTCGGTTTTCCTAATCAAATCCCGCGCGCCTCGCACGTCTTGAAGAAGGGCTTGAGCTTGTTGCATAACGTGCGCAACTCGTCGGGCGGATAACCCGGCTTCCCCTTTAATTCTGGGTTCACCAAGTCCGTGCTGGAAACAAATTGTTGGAGGTAGTAGGCGTTGCTTCCCTTGAGCCATTCCCCTATGGCGAGCGCATCCTCCTCCGAATAGAATTCGGGGACGACCGTGGTTCGGAACTCGTATTCCTTTCCGGAAGACCGGATGATTTCAACGCTTTTTTTCACGGAGTCGCGCGCGTCCACGCCCGCCACGCTCTCGTATTTTTCTAAGGGTGCTTTTATGTCCATTGCAACGTAGTCCGCGAATGGCAGGCACTCGCGGAGGCGGTCTGGGAACGAGCCGTTCGTGTCCAGTTTCACGTCAAAACCGTAATCCTTGATTTTTTTGAGGAATTCGGGCGCGTCTTCGTGAATCAGGGGCTCGCCGCCAGTCACGCACACCCCGTCCAGCCACTCCCTTCTTTCCTCCAGAAAATTCCAGAAGTAGTCCTCCGGCATTTGTTTGGGTTTTCCCGTAACCAGTTCCGGGTTGTGGCAGTAAGGGCAGCGGAAGTTGCATCCCGCCGTGAAAACGGTGCACGCCACCCTGCCCGGGTAGTCGACCAGCGTGTTCTTCTGCAATCCCGCCAGAATCATTTCTCCGCCTTGTCTTCGCTGAAATCCGAGCAGTCGGGTTCTGCGTATTCAAGGCGGTCCTTGAATTCCTCGCGTTTCCCCTTGTTCCAGTTCTGCACGGGCCGGTAGTATCCGACGACCCGCGAGTAAACCTCGCACTTTTTTCCGCACTCGTCGTTGTCCATTGTTTTACCTCCTTTTAATCGTCCCTCGCGAGAACCTTTTCCCCGGGTTGCGCCTTCCTCCCGCACGGGCACGTGAAGTGTTCGCCGGGTATGTAGCCGTGTTCGGGGCACACGCTGAATGTGGGCGTAATGGAGAAGTAAGGGAGCCGCGTGGTGTACGCGATTTTCCTTACCATGGAGCGGCACGCCTTCCAGTCGCTCACTTTTTCGCCCAAGAACGTGTGGAACACGGTGCCCCCCGTGTAAAGGGGCTGCAATTCGTTTTGGTGTTTGAGCGCTTCAAAAACGTCGTCGGTGGCGTCCACGGGTATCTGCGTGGAGTTGGTCAGGTATGGTTCCTCGTGGCCCGACGTGATGATGTCCTCATACATTTTCTTGTCGGTTTTTGCGAGGCGGTAGGACGCGCCTTCGGCGGGCGTGGCCTCCAAATTGTAGAGGTTGCCGGTTTCCCGCTGGTAACCCTTGATTCTTTCGCGCATGAAGTTCAGCGTTTCAATTGCGAATTCCTTGCCTTCGTCCGTGAACAGGTTTTTGCCGAGGAGGTTGAGGCACGCCTCGTTCATTCCGCAGAGTCCTATTGTTGAAAAGTGGTGGTCGAAGTCGCCCAAATACGTCTTGGAGTAGGGCATCAACCCGTTCTTCATGTTGCTGTCGGCCACCTTGCGCTTGATTTCCAGGGAATTCCTTGCGAGGTCCATGTAGTGGCCGAGTTTCTCAAAGAATCCGGCCTTGGTTTTGGCTTCGTATGCGAGCCGGTTCACGTTCAAGGTCACGACGCCCACGCTCCCGGTCTGCTCCCCCGCGCCGAACAACCCGTTGCCCTTGTTGCGCAACTCGTTGAGGTCGAGGCTTAGGCGGCAACACATGGAGCGCACGCTTGACGGGTCCAGGCCGCTTCCAACGTAGTTCTGGAAGTAAGGCGTGCCGTAACGCGCCGTCATCTCGAAGAGGAGGCGCGCGTTGTCGCTGTTCCAGTCGAAGTCCTTCGTGATGTTGTAGGTGGGAATCGGGAAAGTGAAAATCCTTCCGAGGGCGTCGCCCTCCTTCATCACCTCCAGGAAGGCGCGGTTAATCATGTCCATTTCCTTCTGGCAGTCGCCGTAAGTGAAGCCCGTGGGTTTGTCGCCGATTATCGCGGGCTCGTCCTTCATGTCGCTCGGAACCGTCCAGTCAAAGGTGAGGTTCGTGAAAGGCATCTGGCTTCCCCAACGCGAGGGAATGTTGAGCGAGAAAATCATTGTCTGCATTGCCTGTTTA
Organism: Candidatus Micrarchaeota archaeon UBA95; assembly: GCA_002499405.1. Classification (GTDB taxonomy): domain Archaea; phylum Micrarchaeota; class Micrarchaeia; order Norongarragalinales; family Norongarragalinaceae; genus UBA95. The sequence goes on from DALH01000021.1 coordinate 9,020, forward strand.
ACCTGCTTGTAGGAAAGGTCGTCCTTTTTCACGAAGGGGGCGAGGAGGGTGTCAACGCTTGAAAACGCCTGCGCGCCCGCGAACTCCATTTGGGTGCATCCCAGGAAGTTCACCATCTGGTGGACCACTACGTCCAGGTGTTTGGCGGGTTTTGCGTCCACCTTGTTCGGGACGCCTCCAAAGCCGCGGACGAGGAGGTTTTTGAGGGACCAGCCCGCGCAGTAACCAACTATGCCGGCGGACAAGTCGTGGATGTGGAAGTAGCCGTCGCGGTGCGCTTCCGCAATTTCCGGCGAATACATTTCGTTGAGCACGTAGTTCGCTATGACCGAGCCCGCCGTGTGAAGCATCAATCCGGAAAAGGAGTAGTCAACGTTGCTGTTCTCCTTCGTGCGCCAGTCGCTTTGCTTGAGGTAGCCCTCCATCACGTCGTGGATGTCTATGAACGTGCTCTTCATGTCGCGCATCTTCGCGTGTTGCTGGCGGTAAATTATGTACGCCTTCGTGGTCTTGGCGTGGCCGCCTTCAATCAAGACCTTTTCCACCACGTCCTGAATGTCTTCAACGCTGGGTTCAGTGAAACCGAGCACGTTCAATTCGGCGACCGCCTTGTCGGCGAGTTCGCGTGCCTGCTTCTTGTTCCTTTCGCCGACGGCGATTGACGCCTTGTAAATTGCGTTGGTTATGCGTTCGCGTTCGAACGGCACGATTCGCCCGTCGCGCTTGCGAACCTTCTTGATTTTGTTTACCACGCGGTCCTGCGCGTCCTTCAAGGAACTGGCCTCCTTTTCAAAGTGCTCAATTGATTCGAACGCGCGGAAAACCGATGCAAATCGGAGATAGGAAACTTCGTCCAAGGGCCTCAACTTCTCCAAGGCCTTGTCGCCTATGACCGTGCTTTCAACTTCTTCGCCGTATTCGTCGCGGCACTCCTTCTCTATTTCCGCAACGATTTCGTCCACCCGTTCCTCGGTGACCGGCCTCTTCTCGCACGCCTTCAACAAGCCGGCCTTCAACTTTTCGGGACTGAAGGACTCCTTCAAGCCCGTCTTCTTCGTTACCGTGAGGTCCAGGTCTTCCACGCGCTCGTAAGTGGTGAACCTTTTCCCGCACGAAATGCATTCGCGGCGCCTGCGGTTCGTGGAATCATCGCTGGAGCGCTTGTCAACCACCTTAACATCTTCACTCCCACAAAACGGACATTTCATTTTCAACCCCCCACATGTTGTGTTTTTACGGCTCCCCAACCACAATTCCGAGTAAGAATGGCATTTGGGTTTTTAAATGTTTTGCCAAAGTTACCACTAACTGTTGTGTTTGTGCGACAAACTAAACACTAATAGTGGTAGTTTCGGCGTTTTTACCCACCAATTAAGGGATATTACTTCAAGGTATTTAAATGTTGCTTTACTTTTTCGGCGCTTCCAGCACTCTTGAATGCGTCAAAAAACTTTAGTGCGTGCTCCCTGCACAACCCGCGCAGTTCCCGCGTGGTTGCCTCGTCAATCGCATACAACTCGTTGTAGAACTGCTTGTGCGCTTTCTTGGAGTATTTCCCGAAGATTTCCTCGTCGCTCTTCATTCCCTTGGCGCGGCCTTCCTCCCCGAATTTTTCAAGCACCCATCCGCGAACGAGTTGCATCAATTCCGGTTGGCGCTCGTCAAGCACCTGCCATGTGAGGTTCTGCCAGTACGTGCCCACGTTGCCCTTGGTGATGTCGCCGTGCGGAAACTTTTCCTTGATTAAATGCAGAGGGGTGCCCGTGATTCCGTGCTGGGCTATGCGCGTTTCCAGTCCCTCCTCGCGCAACGCCTTTGCAACGGCTTTGGTCTGGGGAATGTCTATGCTCACCTGTTCCACGAGTTTGCCGCCCTCGTAAATGTTTCCGTGAGTTGAGCCGTTCGCAATTGCGAGCACTTGCGGGTTCACGTTGTTTTCATTCAACGCCTTCACGAAGGTGACTGCTTCCTCGGGCGACGTCACGACGAACCCGGCCTCGCTTTTCCGCCCGATTTCGCCCACCTCAACTTCCAGGCCCGCGTCAATTCCCGCCTTCGCGTAGATGTGTTTAGCGATTTCCGTGCTTACGCGGATGTTTTCGCTCAACTCTTCGCGCAGGTTGCCTCCCGCGTGGTTGAACAAGAATGAGGCGTCAATTGCGAACGAGGTGTAACCAGCCGCAATCTGCGCATCCACCAACTGCTTTATTTCCTGCAGTTCTCCTGCGGTGCCCTTCTTCACGGTGAGGTGGTCGGCGTGCAACGCCCACACGGCGTCCCCCGCCTCCTCGTTGCACCAATTGGAGTAAGCCGTGGGGGTGAGCCCCGTGTAACCGCCGTCCAGCCCGCACTCGCTCTTGGCGAGCTCCATTATCACGGCGGAATCGGTTTGCCGAGCCGCGTCAAAGATTCCGGCGACCACGCCCTTGGCAAATCGCGTGTTGCACGCCATTGTTATGCATTTCTCGTCGCGCAACGCGTCAAACAAGTGTTTTCCCTTCACCTTCACTTTTTCCCCACCTCAGTAAATCGGGTCAGTTTCAAACCGGTGGTCCGTCCGGATTTCACGAACGCTCCCGCTCTTGGACCGCGTCACGAGCGAGTGCGTTATTGCGCCGCGGCTCGTGAAACGCACGCCCTTGAGCGTGGGCCCGTTGGTCACACCGGTTGCCGCGAACATGATGTTGTCCCCCTTTGCAAGGTCGTTCGTCTCCAACTTCCTGGAGTAACCCGCCGGAAACCAGTTGTTCAACTTTTCTTCTATCACGTCCACGCCCATTCCCCTGGCGCGCGACAACTCCTCTTCCTTCCGAAACACGAGGCGGCCCTGAATTTCGCCGCCGAACGCCTTCAGCGCGGCAGCCGCAAGCACGCCCTCGGGCGCGGCGCCCACCCCCATTAAGACGTCGATTCCGGTGTGGGGCAGCGCGGTTGCAATGGCTCCGGTTACGTCGCCGTCCAGTATGAGCACGATGCGCGCGCCCGCGGTCCTCACCTCCTTGATCAAGTCGTTGTTACGGTCGCGTTCCATCACCATCACGGTCAAGTCGTCCACTTCCTTCTCAAGCGCCTGCGAAATTGCTTCCAGGTTTTCTTTCACGCTCCAGTCAAGGTTCACCTTGCCCGCGCACTCCGCACCCACCGCAAGCTTATCCATGTAGCAGTCGGGGGCGTGCAGCAGGGAGCCGCTGGGCCCGCACGCTAGGACGCTTAACGCGTTGTCCCTTCCCTTGGCAGTGGCGTCCGTGCACTCCAGGGGGTCCACGGCAATGTCTATTTTCGGGCCGTTGCCGGTGCCCACCTTTTCCCCGATGTAGAGCATGGGGGCTTCGTCGCGCTCGCCTTCGCCGATTACTATGGTTCCGTCCACGTTCACCTGATTGAGGGTTTTGCGCATGAACTCGGTTGCCGCCTTGTCGGCTTCCTTTGAATCGCCCCGCCCCACCAGTCGGGAGGAAGATATGGCGGCGGCTTCGGTTACGCGAACGAATTCAAGGGCAAGGTTCCTATCCATTCAAATCACCTTGGACCCATAGAGAGACCCAAAGAAACATTTGGTTTGGAGTGCATTTAAACGATTATGGTTGAAGCGTAGGCAACCATGAACGCGAGCATGGCGAGTTTGAGCCATGACTGGCCCCCGCGATACTCCTTTTTCAGCGTGAGGCGCGCCGCATTCAACGCCGCCAAATCCGCCAAGGCAACCAGGCCCGCGAACAAGAGCGCGCCGGCCAGGGCGGGCCGGGACGCGAAAACGCAGGCCGCAAACAACGCGAACAGCGCGGCTTTAATTGCCCACGTTTCCCCGGCCACGAGGGGAAGGGTTCGCTTGAATCCGCGGTCCGCCTTCAAGTCCTCCAAGTCCTTCACTATTTCGCGCGCAATGTTGGCGAACAAGGCGGCGAGCGCGAGTGGCGCTACAACCGAATAATTGCCGGTAATCGTGGCGCCGAACACGAACAAAAGCGCGGTGTTTCCCGCGACCACCCAGTTCCCGAGCCACTTCTTTTTTGCGAGGAACGCCGAGTAAGCGTACAAGGAAACAACTGCGATGACTGCTATGGCGAACGCGGCCGCGTTGACGAGCCACGCCAGCACGAGCCCCGTGAAAAACAGCGTGAAGGCGAACAACTTCACCGAGGCGGGGCTCGCGCGGCCGGAGGGAATGGGTTTGGACTTGTTTTTCTTCGCGTCCACTTCGCGGTCGAAGTAATCGTTTATGGCTTGGCCCGCGCCGCCGATTATTGCAGCAGAAATCATTGCGAGCGCCACGGGCCCGTCAAACAAGAGGCCGGCGCCCAAAGCGTATCCGAGCCAGACCGCTGCCGCGCTCAACGCGAAGTTCGCGGGTCGCAACAGTTCCGTGTAAGGATTCACGGGAAAACTAAGGGTTTCTTTTTATTAATTGCCTGCGTTGGGTGTTTAATGCACGAGTACCGCCGCAACGAATTGAGGAATTGCCTCGTGCTCTTGGCCGAGCACCGCGCCAAGCGCCCCCACCTCAAGAAAGGCACCAGAGAATGCCCTTTTTGCAGGGGTAGGGAGGCAATGGTTCCGCCCGCCACCCTTGAACTTCCGAAGGGAAGGTGGCGCGTGCGCGCGTTCCCGAACAAGTTTCCGTTCGTGGAGCGCCGCGGCAGGTTTGCGTGGAGGAACGGGCGCGCCCCGGCGTTCGGCGACCACGAAGTAATAGTTGAAACGCACGAGGACAAGGCGTTGTTTGAAAATTATTCGCGCGAACAACTCAATTACTTGTGGAGCGCTTACCTGGACCGCTTCAACGACTTTTCTTCGCGGAAGCAAGTGGAATTCGTGTTGTTGTTGAAGAACCACGGTTCCAAGAGCGGGGCGAGCATTCCGCACGAGCACTCGCAAATCGTTTCCTACCCCTTCGTGCCGGAGCAACTCAAGGGCTTCCTCAAGAAGCCGTGCGCGTTGTGCGACCACGAAAAAATCGGGTTGACAGTATTCTCAACGAAAAACTTTCGCGCCATAACGCCGTTCAACGCGTTGACGGCGTGCGAGTTGTGGCTCGTCCCGAAAAAACACGTTTCCTCAATGCTTGAAGTGGACGGCGCCGAGTTGTTGGAGGCAATCCAGGAGTGCGTGCGCAGGTTGAAGCGGTTCGACGACTCGTACAACTTTATTTTCGTTAACTCGCCGAGGCGCGGGAACCTGCATTTTCACGTGGAGTTCTTCACCCGCAAGGCGGTGTGGGGAGCAGTGGAACTCGGCCTCGGAATTTATTTGAATCAGACGAGCCCCGAATCAGCGAAAAAGTTACTGGGTTGAATCCGCGTAATTTGTTAAAGCGCTAATCATTTGTTCAATCGGCGTTTTAACGGGGAGGCGTCCGTCACCACGCATTTCCGCCAATAATTTCAACCTATATCCTGTTTTATAACCATCAAGCTCTTTTTGTAATCCTGTTTTCTCTCTCGGGCTTAATTTGAGTATGTTCATTCTCGCTTGCTGAAACAGCCGGCTGTTTGAAGGGTCGTTGGTTCCTATCACGTGTCTTACTCCTTGTTTCTCCAAATACTCCAAGATTTTCAGTTCCATTGCACTCCCAAGCCGGGGGTAACATCGCTCGCCCAAATTTTTTTGTAAGCCCTCTTTCGGGAACAAACGCTTAGTGAGAATGGTTTTGCCGCCCATCTTTTCGTATGCAATGAATCCTATCCTGCTGAAACCGTTCTCCTGCGTTCTTGAATGGTGGCGGTTGATTTCATTCAGGTATCTATCGCCCACCGGCAACGTCATTATCTCGCGGCTGTTTGCTTCAGCGATGGGGCGCGTGTCGCCTTTTCCTCTGGTTGCGTAAATGTTGAAGAGTATTTCGTTCGGCTGGAGTTCCTCCACGAAAACTTTTAA
>DALH01000021.1:14985-16413 GCA_002499405.1 Candidatus Micrarchaeota archaeon UBA95
TTTAAGCGAATCGGAGTTGCTTTGATTCCTGGCTTCGCCATTTACCCACCTTGCACCTTGATTATGGCTTGGGCGAGGTCGCCGCCGCTTTCCTTGAGCGCTTTTTCGGCTTGTTCTATTGTGCAACCCGTTTCCTTCGCCACTATTTCCGCGTCGCCTCCCTCCCCGCCGGCTTCCTCCGTGATTTCTCCGGCTACTTGGAGAGTGGGGGACTGGCCCTTCATGCTGACCTTGGTTACCGAAGGGTTTTTCACGATTATTTTGGAGCCGTCGCGCTTCTCTATTACCACGCGTTCCGCGTCTATTTCCTCGCTTTTGATGCCCATCTGCGCCATTAACTTGCCCATTTGTTTCGGGTTCACGTTGGGGAACATGCTTTTATTTCGGGCGCAACGGTTTAAACCCTTGCCCCTCATTTTGATAGCGTATGCACCGCTTTCTTGAACACAAGGCCGACGTGTTGTTTGAAGCAACCGGCGAGTCCTTTGAAGATGCCTTGGAGGAAGCGGCTCAAGCGCTTTTTGAAACCATGGCCGACGTTTCCCGCGTGAAAAGCGGGGAGCGCGTGGTCGTGGAAGCGTGCGCCCCGAACATGCGGGAACTCGCGGTATTCGTTTTGGAGGATTTGTTGTCCGAGTCGGACGCCAACAACCTGTTTTTCAACGCCTTCAAGGTCGCCTCGTTTGAAAAAGAGAACGGGGAATTCGTTTTAAAGGGGGTTGCGTCGGGCTCGCGGAGGAGAAGCGAAGCCGGGAAAACCGACGTGAAGGCGGTAACCCACCACGAAAGCGAGGTCAAAAAAACCGGGGCGGGCTACAGGATAACGATTTTGTTGGATGTGTGACGCCGCGCAATCAAGCGTTTGAGGGAACGGGTGCGGTTCGGTAGCCCCTTGTTGTAAGGTCTCGCAAGAATAAGCGTTTTCACGCCCGCGGCCCTGCCGGCTTCAACGTCCACCCACGTGTCGCCAACGTAGACCGCGTCCTTTTTTTTCACGCCCAGTTTCTTCAAGGCATTCAACAACAAGTCGGGAGCGGGCTTCGGCTTGCCGTCGTCTCCGGTAACAACGCAATCAAATTCAAAGCCCACGAGTTTCAACGATTTTTCCGCCTGGTATTTGGTTTGGCTGGTTACCACGCCGACCGCGATTTTTTTCGCGCGCAAGGCGTTCAAGGTTTCCACCAGGCCCCTTTCGGGCGCGGAGTGTTTGGGAAGGAATTCGTCCACGAAGCGTTCCTCTATTTCGCGCGCGATTCCGGTCCCGGAGCAGATGCCCATTTCCTTGAGCCACGGCGGCACCTGCAACCCAAAGTGCTTCATTGTTTTCCCGCGGGATGGGCACTTCAACCCGCGTTCGCGCAACACGGTTTTAAATGTCTGGTAAATGGCTTCCGCGGAATCAAAGAGCACGCCGTCCACGTCAAGCAA
>DALH01000021.1:16563-17155 GCA_002499405.1 Candidatus Micrarchaeota archaeon UBA95
GCGCCTTGGCCGCGTAATACGCGATTAATTGCAGCGGAACAATGGAGAGGAAGGGATAAAGCAAGGGGTCCGGGCTCTCGGGCAACTCCAGCCACTCGTCGTATTCCTCGTTGTTCTTGTTGCTCAAGCCGACGAGGTGCGCGCCGCGCGCCTTTGTTTCAATTCCGTTGCCCAGCGTGTCGTGGTAAGTGTAATCGCCGGGGTTCAACAGGAAGACGTAAGTGCCGTCTTCCACGAGGGCGAGCGTCCCGTGCTTCAACTCTCCTGCCGGCATTCCCTCGGCGTGCACGTACGAGATTTCCTTGAGTTTGAGCGCGCCCTCCAAGGCGATTGCGAAATTCACGCCCCTCCCGATGTAGTAAGCGTGTTGCTTTCGGGCGAGGCGTCCCGCGATTTCCTTGGTCTTGCCGTTCGTCTTGTCCAATTCCTTTTGCACGAGTCCGGCCAACGCCTTCAAGTCGTTTTTGGCTTTTCCGAGTTTGCCTGCCATGGCGTGGGCCAGCAAATAAAAAACGGCGCACTGGTTCATGAACGCCTTCGTGGAAGCAACCGCGATTTCGGGGCCGCAGTTGAGGTAAAGCGAGCGTTCGGC
>DALH01000040.1:0-1148 GCA_002499405.1 Candidatus Micrarchaeota archaeon UBA95
GGAGAAGAACTCGCGAACTGTTTTGAGTCGTGCGACGAGTACGGCTCCAACTGCGTGCCCGGATTCGACGCGTTGGCCAACGAAGGGGTGCAGGTCATCAAGTTCAATGCCTTCGCCCAGGGCTGCCCCGCCGAGTTCCAGCCCTACGGCTCAAGCGCGGGCATGGCCGAAGGCGCCCTGAAAGTGGAGTTGTGGGTTCCCGGCGAATGCAACCCCGACGACGAGGGCTGCGGCACGGAACTGATTATTCAGGTCTCGCCTTATGACGCGGACAGCTTGTTCATAGGACCCATGTTCACGACATTTGAAGTCAGCGGCGAAGGCGAGCAAGTGTTTTACCCGCAGTTGTGGAGCGTGGTTAACCACCGCCAGTTCGGAGAAAGGGAGTTGCTCTTCGTGGAGGACTCCGCAGAAGGGGCCGGCTTGACGCCTTACTTCCGCATGACTTTCAACGGCCCCGGCCAGCAGGTGTTCGCCTACCACCCCGACCCAGGGAAAAAGTTAAGCGTTTACGAGATCAGCCACCCGGACAAGCCGCGACTCATAACCTTCCTTGCCGGCGAAGAGGCAGCCGAGCGGACTGACCCCTATGGAAGGGATTACCCGGTTTACGCCGACCCCGCAATGGAGGACGGCGTAGCCGTTGTGCAAGGGCTCACCGAGTACGCCTTGCTATCAGGAGGCGAGGACTACTGCATTGAAATAGGCGGCGAACGCGAGTGCACGGGGCAGGGGTTCGACAACGAGATTATGTATACGAACGTGCCTTTTGACCCTGACCGCGCCAAGGCATTGATTAAAAAAGCGCGGTTCACGGCAGACCAGACCTCGTTCTGGCGCTCTGGAACCGGCGAGTTGTGGTGCTTGAATGACTGCGTTAACAACGGCGAAGTGGACGTGAACTGCCTGGCGGACTGGGAGAAGTGCAAGCCGTCCCTGGAGGACTGGCGGCTCTACGAAAACGTGGAGTATTACGACTACCATCCCTGCACTTTTTGCAATAACTCCTACCACCCCGGCTACGCGTGCGGCGACGAGGACTGGCCATCGGATTACCTGCCGTGCACTTACAACGAGATAGACGTTTTCAACTGCGACCAGCGCTGCGACGCCACCACGCAAACCAAGGTAGTTGATTACGGCGAAGG
>DALH01000040.1:1304-16038 GCA_002499405.1 Candidatus Micrarchaeota archaeon UBA95
GAGGCGTGCCCCCTCTTGTTTGACGGCGAAGCGCCCACGTGTTTTGAAGACGACGGGGACGGATTCATCCAGTCAAACGAGTACTCCTCAATTGAAGCCGCGACCCTCGTGGCCGGCGCCTCCGACGAACCAAGTTACTACTGCCCATCGGGCAAGGTCTTGACTGTGCAGCCAAAGTGCCGGGCCTTCTGCGACGACCCCTGCATAAGCGAGTACGACTGCGAATTGTTTTGCAACGACGAAGGCCTCATACCCGAGCAAACCGGTTTTGAAAGGATTCAATCGGGCTGGCTGGATGGGGTCAAAGGCGCGTGCCGCGAGAGCGAGGCCGACGAAGGCGATTACACGGACGAACTGCCCTGCCTCAAAAAAGGCTTCTTCAACGGCGAAGGCACCCTTCAGCCCGCCGCGAGCTTCCCGGAATACGACGCGGAAACTTTTTCCTTTCACTTCCCGTTCAATACCATCAACAAGGAGGAAACCAGCGAAGCAGGCGAATACGCTTACTGGCACGACTCCTTGTACGGCAACCCCTGCAACGAGGAGGACTGCCTTGAAGACGAGGCATTACGCATCAACTACGTTGAGGGTTGCAGCTTGCAGGACGACGTGGTTTACGAGGCCTGGAACGAGCAAGCGCTCTACGACGTTGAAGTGCTCAACGAACCCGACGTGTTCACGGGCCAGGCGTTGTGGTCGGGAACCGCGCGCTCCCTCAAACTTCCCTCCGAGAATTACGTGGGCGTGCAGTGCAGGAAACCAAAAGACGTTTGGGGTGAAACCGAGTTGTGTGGCCCCATCTGGAACGATTACTCGGAGACGTACGGCGCGTGCATCAACTCCCTCTACCAGTTCGAGGAACCCGACGAAGGCAAGCCGTTATGGGAAGCCAACTTTCAGGGCAGGTCATTAACGACCTTAACAGAGAAAAACTCGTTTATTATCCCCAAAACAGGAGAAATCATCCGCTTCTTGGACAAGGGTCGCATTCCTTATGAATTACTTGAGCTTAAGGAGAACGGTTACTGGTTGAAGCACGATTACTGGAAACCCGATGGAAGGTATACCGCATCCTACGAAATGCGTTGGGAAACCACTTTCTGGGAAAGCGGATGGTTTAGTGCAATTGTTGCCGGTGCCGTGATAGCATTGACAGCTGGAACCGGTGGCTTCGCCGGGTTTTTTGGAACCGAAATCGCTACTGCCCTCGGCTTTACAGTTCAATTAGCCGACGTTTTGATTGTAGCAGGAGCCGGCGCCGCTAATTACGGGGTAGGCACTTGGATTGTTAACACCTTCGGTGAAACCAGTTGTACATGTGAAGACGGCCAAGACCGTACAATAGATGAAGCAGGCATCACAATCAGGGGTTGCCATATCGGATTTGAACTTTGCCAAAGTGAGGACAATGACAAAGCGGGAAGCACATAAATTAATGGTTGATGGCAAATGAATGAATTGGAAAGGTTTTACGCGGGCTTGGAAGACAAGTGGTATTCGTTCGTGGAGTCAATGGGCAAACCCGCCCGCCGCGTGGTTGAGCCCCTTGAACGCGCGGGCATTCCCTCGTTCCCCGCATTCCTATCCCTAGCCGCGATTTTGCTCGGCGCCGTAATAATGCTGTTATTGCTTCCCCCTTCAACCACCGTGCTCGAGGTACGGACCTACGCGGACAACGCGCCCGTTGAAGGCGCGCTCGTCCAAGTGTTCGCGGACGGCGCGCAATTGATGGAAGGCGAAACCAATTCCAAGGGTTTTGTTGAACTCGGAGGGGCAACCGGGGTGGTTGAGGTGCGCGTGTCCAAGAGGGGTTTGGGCACGAAAAAAGAGTTAATTGACTTGAGCGAGCGCACCACGATAAAATTTGATTTAACCAAGCCCGCCGTGGACTTGAGCGCGTTCGCTTCCCAAGAGCGGAGCAACGCCGAGGACACTTATGGCCGGCTTGAGGTGAGCGTGGTGGACGCGGTTACCCGGAAGCCGATAAACGCTTTTGCCACGATTTTCAACGCCGAAACCCACGCAACCCTGTCCACGATGGAGGTGCGCGACGGCAAGGCATTGAGCCAGGCAATTGACTTGGATGCGCACGTATACGTGGTCGTGGAAGCCGACAACTATTTACCGTTCAACAACGCGGACAAACCCGTGAAAATCAAGGCCGGAAAAAACCTGGTGCGCGCGTCCCTGGAACCCGCGTTCACGCGCGAGAAAGTGGATGAACTCGCGAAGACCCTTGCCCCAGGAGACCTGCCCGAAGTCAACGCCGCAAAGGTGCTCGTCACGGTTTTGGACGGCGAGAACGCGGTAAAGGGAGCCAAAGTCGCGTTGTTCAAATTGAACGGCACCGAAAGCATTCGCTTGTCCTCCAAGACCACGGACAACGACGGCCGAGCAGCAATAATCATTCCGCTAGCCAACCAAACCAACAAAAAGTATTACTTGCAGGCGACCAAGAGCCGGTACCACGACGCTTATGCCGAGCCCGCCCTCAAGGAGTCCGAGGAACTCGTAATGGTTTTGCGGGCCCTAGCCGAAGAAAACACTTGCGTTATAACCGTGAACGTGACCAACGAGTTGGACGAGCCGCAACGCGGCGCCGCCGTGGTCTTGTTTGAACCAATAAAATTTTCTTTTGGAATCTTTAACGCGGTAATCCGCGAAGCCAAGACGGGCCGCGAAGGCGAAGCCGTGTTAAAGGACGTGAAACGCGCCGAATACGTGGTGAAGGCGAGCAACGGCGCGCTAACTGCGACCGCGAAAACAAAGGCGGTTGAAGCCGAAAACTATTTGAAAATCGTGTTGCTGGACAACCCTGCGTTCCTCCGCGTGAACGCAACGGATTCGCTGACCGGCGCGCAAATCAACGCCGAGTACGCGGCTTATTACCGGGACGAACTCCTTGACTACTGCATTGGCTTTGAATGCGTTTTGGAGGTCAAGGCGCGCAAGGAATTCACGTTGAGCGTTACTGCGTCCGACTACCTGCCCTTGAACAAGACAATCGGGAACCTTGAAAGCGAGATTGAAAGCAACGAGTCCGTGCGCCTTTACCCGGTCAGCGCCTTGGACGGTGCTTACGCTGAATTCAACGGAGTTTACAGCGAGCGGACGGGCGGGGAAGTGGATGCATTGATGACGGGGCACGATTACCGCGTTGACTACTCGCTTTACACCGTGGAGGACGCCGAGTTGAGCGGCATTTATTTCGAGGTGCCCGACGGCGTTGAAATAACTGGCCGCTCGCCCAAAGCGGCGAACGAGTACGCCGGCGGGTCTTGTGGAATGAATGATTTTGACGAGGAAGAGGAGTACGAGTGGATTGACCTCGGCTACGCCGGAAGCAAGAAAGAAGGCCTCGCCGTGTCCGTGTGGTTTCACGTCAACGAAAAATTTGAGTTGGATGAAACGCATTCGGGTAATGCTTCCCTGAAGTGGAGGGCTTACGCGGTAGTTGACGGGAACTGGCTGCGCAACCCCTTTGACGCCGAACTCCGCGAAAAAGCGGGTGACGGCCTGCCGAGTGGTTGCGGCGCGGAAACCGAGGAGCAAGTGTTCGCGGTGAGCGAGTCGGGCACGCGGTGCTCCGAGAACGCGTGCATAACTCTTTGGCTTGAACAAGGTTCGCGCAGCGGCGCCGAGGGCTTTGAAGCGAAGAGCATGGAGGGGTACTCAATTGAAGACCCGGATTACGAGGAATTGGAGGCGTGGTTTGAATTGGAGTTACGCAAGGACTTGGACGAAGACGCCGAATTCGTGTTTTACTCCGAGCCCGCGCACTACTCCTTGACGCGCATGCAGTACGACGGCTGCGAGGAAGACGAGGAACCAAGGGGGGGTGAAGTCCCGGAGGGAGGCTTCTCAGTTGGTTTTGGCGGGCTCCGTGAGTGCGACGACTACCACGATTACGACCCCGAAACGTTCCCCGAAAACTACGTGGTTTCGGGAGTGGTTTTCGGCAAGCCCCTGCAATTAACCGAGGAGTCCTCCCTGCTTGCCGAGTTCTCGTGCAATGGAGTCACGCCCCACGACACGGCGTGGTTCAAAGTCGTTGAAGGAGGAGAATTGGAACCGGATTACGCAGAGATAAGCATTAACTCCATTCTTCAGAAGGCGAGGGGAGACCTCGAGGACATGGATTGGGGCGGCGGCTCTTACTTCGCTTACGGCGTGAGCGAATGCGGGGAACCCGGAAGCGTTTACGACGACGAATGCTCGTCAAGCGAACCCGAGGAAACCTGTTGCCATCACGGCTACCTGGAAGTGGCTTTTGAGGTAACCCAGAAACGCGCCAGGCAATACAATTACTTTGAAATTACTACGGATTCCGAGAACCTTGAATTCGTGGGGTTGAAGAACTGGAACGCTGACGAGCACCACGGCCAACCCGCGGTTTCCGGGAATTCCTTGTTCATTGAATTGAATGACATGGAGGAAGGCGAAAAAGTCGGCGGGACCCTGTTGTTGAAATCCTTCATTCAAGAGGGCTCCGAACCCGTGCCCGCTAAAATCTTTTTGAAGCATTTATCCGAAGACGAGTTCGGCGAGCACGCGACCCTTAATGAAGCCGATTTCATGATTCACGAGTGGACGGGCGACGACACCTCCTACATTGATTGGATTTTCGGCGGGAACTGCGGAGGAAAAATAGACGTGGTTTACGACGAGTCTAGGTCAAGCGAACAAAAAATTTCCTTGAACGGCGGGGAATGCAACCAGCTGGACATGCTGGTAAACCCGATTCTGCCCGCTGACGCCGTGTTGTTGAACGTCACCTTCAAAACCGGGGGGAAAATACTCGCGCAGGCGACCTACGACCCCGACGGGGTTGCCGAATGTTTCCAGGTTTGCCCCATAAGGGAAGGCGGCGACCTGGGTTATGAAGCCAGCACTCCGTGTTACGTTTTGGGCAAAGGATTCAACGAGGACGGCTTTTACGCCCTGCAATACGACCCGGAAGGGCTGGGGTGCACCCACAAATACGCTGTCGGAAACACCGTGCCCAACGCCACCATAAACATGTCGTTCACGCCGAGCACGGATTTGCGCGCCTTTACAAACCTCACCATAAGCGTCCACAACCAGACTGCGCCGCGCATCGTCCTCGGACCAATGATAACCAAGTTCGAGCAAAACGATGAACTGTTGTTGTATTCGCCGCAGTTATGGATAATGAAGGACAACAAGCAGACCACGCGCGCCAACCCGTCGCGCTTCACAATAAGGATTTCGGGCAGTGGAGACGGGTTACAGGACCAGAAGACTATTCAGTTTAATGGGCCGTCAGTGCAAAGCTTCGGCGTAGCGATTTACCCGGACACGCAGTTCCAGATTTACGAGGGCTCGGGTTCGAGGGCGCCCCTGATTTTTGAAGCCGAACTCGACAACCCCACGAAACAGACGCGCGGTGCATACCTTTACTACAACATAATTGAATTCATGCGAAGTGAGAACGAGGTTTACACGGAGTACGAACACCTGCTGCTCGGCCGAAGCGCGCAATCGGGCGGCGAAGGGTTGACCAGCAAGCAAATAACGGAGTTGGACTCGCGAAAACAATTCTTTGAAGACGCGGGTTTGGAGGTGGGACGCGAAAAATTCGTGGACAACGCCAACGCATTGCTCGTTGAACGCGCGCACGAAATAGCGGAGCAATACGTTTACTGGCGCGGAAACGACCAATACTATTGGTGCCGCAAGGAAAAGTTAACCAAAGGGGATGGTGCCCCTTGTATGGAGTATGCTGACGACGGCACTTTGGAAAAAGTCCAGTACGACGATCCAAATTGTTGCAGGAGGAGCGTTGAAGAATGGTGGAACGTGCGCATACCCGAGGAAACCGAGCTCGTGCCGTGTTCTTTCTGCAACAACACGCGTAACGACGACTGCGACGACGAGTCCGCCGAACACTTGAAGGAATTTGACTGGTTCAACTGCAGCGAGCCCGCGCCAACTGGTTTTGTTGACTGCGACAGCGCCTGCAAGTACAAGGGAGGGGGATTCGGGCTGGCCGAAATCCGCGTAGGTGATTCAATTGACGGCCAGGAATGCACCGAACAGGAAGCGGAGGACGGCTGGTGCTGGTTCTCGTGCACTAATTGGTGCGGCGAAAAACACGACGACGAATCCCTTGATTGCGAAATCGGGTGCGGGAAAGACGGTTACAAGGAGGTAACGATTTACGGCGAACCCGAACAGGACCCGGACGACCCGTGGTGTTGTGGAATATTTAGCGGGCAAAAAGAACTTTACCAGGTGAAAGTCAAGGTTCCGAGGACCGGCCTAGACGAGTTCGAGGACTTCCAGACCTTCGCACCCTTGTCCTACCTCGGCCAATACTATTCGAAGGGAGATTCGGGGGATGATTTGCCTAACTTCGAGTATTCTTACGCCGTTAACACCGTTTATTATAATGAAGAACAAACTGACAAGGACCCGTTCTACCCCGAGACCGGCATCAACCACCTGCAGGGTTGTTCGAGAACGGGAGAAGGAAAAGCGTATCCTGGTCTGACACGCGACTTTGAGAAAGAAGGAATCTTCCAAGTAAATGTTTTAGGCGAGGCTTCCCTGACCGGCGATGAAATTGGGCTTTGGACTGCCGGAGCCGAACCCGCTTTACTCGACTTTTATGTCGGAACCGGGTGCAACAACCTCGGGTATCCGCTCTGCTATTACTTCTACAATTACGAGACGGAAAACGAGCAATGCATCGCCTCGGTGACCCAGTTCAAGGAATCCGATCCTGAGGGTTACGCACCCTATAAAATGAAGTTCGACACATGCAAGCTTTGGAATCAAGAGCTTTTTGGCCGGGATGATTGCGTGGGTGACTGCAACCCGCGGCAAGGACAACTCGTGCAACGCAGTTTATATTATTATTTTTCGTCCAACCTCTCATGTAGCCCCGAACAATTACTTTCCGGCTTGTGTTGCAAGAAAAACAAGGATTATGATTACGACCGACACCGAATGGGTTACTCCATTACCCGTGACGGCCGCGTGATGGGTTCGATCAAAGACGAAAAGAGTGAGGGCTATAACTACTATTTCGCCTTCATTTACTTCGGCAGAGCCGACGAAAACCGCAAACCAGAAATTGCGGACGGCAAAATCGAGGTTTGGGGGCACAGTGACAAGCGTGAATTTGACGAGGGGGGAATAGCTGTATGTACCGTTAAAGCGCGTGGGTGCCAGGACTTGTGGTATTGCCGCTCGGAAAGTGAAGCCGAAGGACTCGGCGTAATCAACGAGGCGAGGAAGCGATTGGTGGACGCCGGCAAGTACGACCCACAGTATGAAGACCAATTAAATGATTTGCCTTCGCGCTGCTCGGAGTGCTTGACGGTCGATGACTGCGGTTCCTCTTATTATTATGCTTGTTTAGATGGCGTGTGCTTCACTCGTTGCCAGGACGACGATGATTGCGGCTACTTAGCCTACTGTGATACAAGCTCGTATGTATGCCGTAGTTGGGGTTGAGGCAAGGAAGGCAATCGCAACCCTTAAATACGGTTTCCGCGCTGTTTATCTTACTGCAATCCTTAGTTTGTTTAACTCCTACTGCGTAGGCGTTGAACCGTATGCAAAAGGTGGGTAACTGAATGTCTGAAGAAACAACTGAAAAAAAAATTTTGAAGGGCACCACTACCGTGGGAGTTGTCTTCAACAACGGGGTAGTCGTGGCTGCGGACAAGCGCGCCACGATGGGTTACTTCATTGCGGGCAAGGCAGTTGACAAGATTTTTGAGATAGGCGACAAAATCGTGATGACCACGGCGGGCGGGGTTGGAGACGCGCAAGCCCTCGTGCGCTTGATGAAGGCGGAACTCGAGTTGTACAAGTATAACAGCCGCGAGCAATTGACTGTTGAAGGCGCGGCAACCCTTTTGGCGAACATCCTTCAAGGCCACAAGTATTTTCCGTACTACGTTCAATTAATCGTGGCGGGCCACGACGGCGAGCCGCACTTGTTTGACTTGGACTTGGCGGGCGGCTTGATGCCCGATAAAGTGGTTTCAACCGGTTCGGGTTCGGTCACGGCTTACGGCATACTTGACGAGGGCTTCAAGGAAGGCATGCCCCAGGAGGACGCCGTGAAGTTGGCGGCGCGCGCCGTGAACGCGGCAATGCGCAGGGATAGCGCCACGGGCGAGGGAATCGACGTGGTATGCGTTACGGGAAGCGAAGTCAAGCGTTATTCAAAACAGGAAGTCCAGGCACTACTCGTATAATTGGAATAAACTCATGTCCAGGAAAGACGCCGACTTGAAGGAGTTAACTGACGCGGTTGCGGGCGTTTTACCAGCCGCGTGCGAACTCACGAAGGTCGAACCCGAAGGGCCCCAAGTAGTAATCTACTTGAAGAACATCCAGGCGTTTTACGACGACGAAAACCTGATTACGAAGCTCGCCAGCCGGGTCAGGAAAAAGGTGCTCGTCCGAGTGGATTCAAGCGTTTTGAGCGAGCCGGAGGCAGCCCTGAAGACTATTAAATCCCTCGTGCCCGAGGACGCGGGAATAGAAGAGGTGCGCTTCAACCCCGCCTTCAACGAAGTCATAATCGAAGCGCTCAAGCCAGGCCTCGTAATCGGCAAGGGCGGGTCAACGCTCAAGCAAATCATTTTGAGGACTGGTTGGAGCCCCTGCGTTCTCCGCTCCCCCACCACTCCCAGCGAAGTCGTGCGCGCCATCCGCGGCGCCATGCTAAAGAACGCGCCGGACCGCAAAAAGTTTTTGACGGCGCTCGGCAAGAAAATGGTGTTGGCGGAGAAAGGGCCGTGCGATTGGGTGAAGATTACGGCGCTCGGCGGCTTCAAGGAAGTGGGTCGCTCCTGCCTGCTCCTGCAAACGCCGAAAAGCAACGTGCTGATTGACTGCGGAATCAACCCCGACACGAACAACAAGCAGGGGGCGTACCCCTACCTTAACGCGATGAACCTGCCGCTAGACCAAATCGACGCCGTCATATTGTCGCACGCCCACTTGGACCACTCCGGGTTCATACCTTATCTATACAAGTTCGGTTACGAGGGGCCGTTGTATTGCACGCCGCCCACCCGCGACCTAATAGTCCTCCTCCAACAGGACTGCATCAACGTCATGACTGCGGAGGGAACCGGCGCGATTTACGGCGAGCGCGACATAAAGAAGCAGTTGAACCACGTAATCACGCGGAATTACGGCGACGTTACCGACGTAACGCCGGACATAAGGTTTACGTTCCACAACGCGGGCCACATTCTCGGCAGCAGCAGCATCCACCTCCACGTGGGCGAGGGGCTGCACAACCTGGTTTACTCGGGCGACATAAAATACGGCCGCACGAATTTGTTTGACCCCGCGGACACGCGTTACCCCCGCGTGGAAACATTGTTGCTTGAAAGCACTTACGGCGGTCGCGAAGACATCCAGCCCCGCCTCGACCAATCCGAACAAAAACTCGTGGACGCCATACGCGAAACCGTGGCGCGCCGCGGAACGGTGCTGATACCCGTGTTCGCGGTGGGCCGCGCCCAGGAAATAATGCTCGTACTCGAAAAATACTTGAAGAACGACGGGGTTCCGGTTTATCTGGACGGCATGAGCCGGGAGGCGTCCGCGATTCACACTGTTTACCCGGAATACCTGCGGAGGAACGTCCAGCGCCGCATACTCCAAAACAATTCGCCGTTCGACCACGAAATGTTTCACAACGTCGAGTCCAAGGAGCGCCAAAGCATCGTGGAAGACGACGAGCCGGCAGTCATCCTCGCCCCATCCGGAATGCTTTCGGGAGGGCCCGCCGTGTCCTTCCTGAAAATGATGGCCGGAGACGAGAAGAACGCCTTGATTTTCGTGGGCTACCAAAGCGTTTCCTCGCTCGGAAGGAAGATTCAGAACGGCGAGTGCGGCGTACCCGTCATGAACGAGAACGGCCGCGTGGACTCCCTCAAAATCAATTTGAGCGTTCACACCGTTGACGGGTTCTCGGGGCACAGCGACCGCTCTCAATTGATGGCTTACGCGCGCAACATCCGGCCCAAACCCGCGAAGATAATCACGATGCACGGAGACGAAAACAAGCCCGAAGAACTCGCGCGCGCACTCAACCGCATGCTCCACATTCAAACGCGCGCCATAATGAACTTGGACAGCACGCGGCTGGTGTAACATGAGGATAGTCGTAACCGGCACGCCGGGAACCGGCAAAACCGTGCTGGCACGCAAGATCGGCGCGGCGTTGGACCTGCCTGTGGTAGCCGCCAGCGAGGTTGCCAAGAAAAATGGCTGGGTCAAGCGCGGCGAGGCTGACTTGAAGAAACTGGAAAGGTTTTACGCCTCCTTAAAAGGGGGTTTCGTGGCCGAAGGCCACCTGTTATGCGAATTTTCCGTGCCGCGGGCGCAATGCATTGTTTTGCGAACCAGGCCAGACGTCCTCAAAAAGAGGTTGGAGGCGCGCGGTTACTCCAAGAAAAAAACATTGGACAACCTGGTTTGCGAGGCCTTGGACTATTGCCTGGTCAAGGCGGAGTGTAATTATCGCCGCGTAACGCAGGTGGACAACACGCGTTTTGCTTCGGTTGAGTGCGCCCTTGGCGGGAACCAGGAGCGTGATTGGACGGGCTTCGTTATTAAAAAAATGCCCGAAGTATTAATGTAACTACTTAAAAGTTATCCTTTAAATAGGGGTTGCTTTCTATATATTAAGTGCAGTTCAAGGTGGTTAAATGAGGAATGCACTACTCGTCTTAATGCTTGCAACCCTGTTGGTTGCGGGTCCTGCAATGGCAGTTGTAAAGCCCACTCCAGCGCCAACGCCTGCTTCTTTAAGGGTTTTGGTTCTTCCTACGGTTAAGCCGTTTGCTGCCAATACGGACGGCTCTTCAGCAATTATTGCAGTGAACGTTGAATCCCTTGATGCTGTTTCTGCGGGCGCCGTTCCAATTGCGGAACAAGCGCCTAGCGCGGTGGTTTCAACCACCACCCCGCGCGAGGCAAGCATCGTTTCGAAACCCGTTTTCAGGCAATTCCAGGCGTCAGCGACCGGTTTCATTTCAACGGTTGCAAAAGCGTTTTCGCCTTTCAAAGGGTTTGAAGCTGTTAAGGCGTCAGACAACCTTGCGGTTGCTTCGGTTATTGCTTTTTGCGAGCTCGCGCCTTCAAGCGTTGAATTGCCGACAATTGCAACGCAGGAGTTTAACGTGACTTGTTTTGGCCCCAGCGCGGGCCCCGACGGCCCAGTAGTGGTTGACTGCCCCGACTTGTTCTGGGGCACGGACATTCCGAGCGGCACAATGACCCCCGGACACTCCAATTCTTCGAGCACCCTGAGTTATTATGACGCTGACCCGATGACGGGTAGCGTCACCGCTTCTACCTTGGCGAGCCCGGACGGCTCAATTTCGTGCAGCGCCGAAGTGAACATCGTTCAGGACTCGGCGACCTGCGCTCTCACCCCGCCCTCGGTTGAGTTGTACGGCGGCGACCAACAGCAATTCAACATCACTTGTTTTGACGTTCTCGGCGCAGCCACGAACTGCCCGGTGGCAATTTGGAAGTCGGACGTTCCCGGCACATGGGTTGACCCCCAAGCCGACAACGAGTCCACCACGCTTTATACGGGAAACGTTTCCGGAAACGGCTCGCTGAGGGCAACCTACTCTTTCGGCGGCGTCCACTACGCCAAACTCGTGTCGTGCTTTGCGGAAGTGAACGTGAGTTATTATTATGCGGACTCGTGCGAGTTGGCGCCGGCCCAGGCAGACGTCCTGGTCAACGACCAGCAGCAATTCAACGTTTCTTGTTTTGACCAGTTCGGAAGCGCGATTAACTGCCCTGAACTCAATTGGGAAACCGACGTGAAGGATTCTTTTGTTGTTGCCGTTGACGACGAGACCGCGATGTTTTACGCGGGAAGCGAGGACGACCACGGCTTGGTTAAGGCCGGCTTCAGCTCGGGTTCGGGCCCCTTCGGCACTCCCAGGGAATGCGTTTCCTATGTGCACGTTTACGACCCGTTCAAGATTGATTCTTGTAGCGTGGACCCGGAACACGCGCTGGTTCCATTTAACGGAACCCAGCAGTTCCAGGCAACCTGTTATAACGCGGATGACCAAGTCGTTGACTGCTCGGAATTGAATTGGGAGTTTATTTCGCCTTCCCTCCTTGACTCGCGGGTTGACCCGATTCGCGACAATTCTTCCACCACGTTTTACGCTGGCGAAACCAAGGGGCACGGCTTGATTTCAATCTCGTGGGACGGAGCCACGGGCGAAACGGACGGGCCGTTCTATTATTGGCCTCCCTGCTCCGCAACCGTGACCGTGTTTGACCCGGACGAACCCTCGTCGTGCGAGGTAACGCCCTTGAATGCCTTGGTTCCAACTTGGGGACAACAAGAGTTCGACGTGACCTGCTTCAACGGCAACGGCTCGGTGGTGTCCTGCCCCGTGATGGAATGGGGCACTGACGTAGTCGGATCAATTGTTGACCCCGAGTTCTCCAATGACAGCACGATGTTCCGCGCAGGGCCCGTGGAAGCAACTGGCTCGGTCAGCGCTTCAACCTTCCTCGGAATGGAGATGGGTGAATTCTTTGAGTGCGAGGCCGCCGTGCGAGTATTCGACGCGAGCGCCGCGGAGTCCTGTAATTTGACGCCGCCCAATGCGGACGTGGAAGTGAATGCTTCGCAACAATTCAATGCCGCCTGCTTCAACCTAGTCGGGGACCAACTCAATTGTCCGCAGCTTTCGTGGAGCACGGACGTCGCTGATTCCTGGATGAACCCGTTACAGCACAACACTTCAAGCACTTTTTACGCTGGCGAAAGCGCTGCCAGCGGATTTGTTTACGCCGACTCCTTGCAGGCCTCGTGCAACGCTTCAGTGGACGTATTTGAGCCAGTGGCCGCGGTTTCCTGCAACGTGACCCCGCCTTCGGCTTCGGTTCCGGCGAACTCCACGCAATTGTTTTCGGTGGCGTGCTTTGACGCTTCAAGCCAGCAAGTGGATTGCCCGCTTCTGGACTGGAGCACGGATGTGCCCAACTCGTGGGTGGACCCCTTGCAAGACAATTCCTCAACAATTTTCTATTCGGGCACCACGCCGTCAAGCGGATTCGTTTACGCGGACTACTACTCGGCTTTCTCGTGCCAGGCCGACGTTCAGGTAACCACGCAGGTCTCCAGTTGCGGCCTCAACCCGTTGCACGCGGAAACCACGGTGAACTCCACGCAATTATTTGCGGCAACGTGTTACGACGAGTTCAACAACCTCGTAAACTGCCCGGTTCTGGACTGGACTACCACGGTCACGGGCGGGTGGATGACTCCCCTGCAGTCAATTGATTCAAGCACGCTTTACACGGGCACCACCGTTGAAGACGATGCGGCCGTTACCGCTTCAACGCTTTCCTTCAACTGCTCGGCAACCGTGGACGTGAACCCGTTGAACGCCACTTCGTGCATTCTCGCGCCTTCAAGCGCCGAGTTGCCGATTGACTCAACCCAGGTCTTCAACGTCAATTGTTTTGACTCCTTGTCCGGCCCCGTAACCTGTCCCGCAATGAATTGGAGCACGGACGTCTCCGGCTCGTGGGTTGACCCCACGCAATCCAATGACTACACCACGTTCCACTCGGGTTCAATTGCGGCTAACGGAAGCATTTACGCGGACCACTCCTTGTTCTCGTGCCTGGCGGACGTCAGCGTGACGTCGCCCCAGCAGGAACCCGCCGCATCGTGTGAACTCGCGCCCGCAAGCGCGCAAGTACCCGTAAACGGTTCGCAGGCATTCACCGCGCAATGCTTTGATTCAAGCAACCAAAGCGTTGACTGCCCTGCTCTTGTCTGGACGACCAACGTGTTGGACGCGTGGATGAGCCCGTTGTTGGACAATGCTTCAAGCACTTTTTACGCGGGTACGGTAACGGGAAACGGTTTCGTGAACGCTTCAACAATTGACTATTCCTGCACGGCAATCATTCAAGTCGTGCCCTTGAACGCCACTTCGTGCGCGTTGAACCCGGACAGCGTTTTAATGCAGGTCAATTCCTCGCAACAATTCAACGTTACCTGTTTTGATTCGGCGAACCAGACCGTTGGGTGCCCCGTCCTTGACTGGTCCACCGACCTCGTTGACGCGTTCATGCAACCCGGCCAGTCCAGCGTTTCCAGCACGCTTTACGCTGGCTTGACTGATGGAAGCGGTTTGGTTCTCGCGGAATACGTTAACGGAGAAAACTTTTCGTGCACCGCCCAAGTCCAGGTATTCAACCAAAGCGTTGCATCAAGTTGCACGCTTTCGCCGAACCCGGCGAGCGTCGTGGTCGCCGGTAACGCAGTGTTTACCGCGTCGTGCCTTGACCAGTTCGACGGCCCAATTGCCTGCCCCCTGCTGTCCTGGCAGACAAACGTCAGCGGTTCGTGGGTTGACCCTGACCAATCAGATTCAGACACGACTTTTTACGCGGGGCAGGTTAAGGCAAATGGTTCGGTCATTGCTTCAACGCTCCAGGCAATTGGAGGATTCGAGTGCCAAGCGGTCGTGAACGTGGTTGCACCCGACGAACCGCTTTGGTGCGGCATCAACCCCGCGAACGCGTTCGTGCCCCTCAACGGCTCGCAATTATTTGCCTTGACGTGCTATAATTCCACGAACGGGACCGTGAACTGCCCCAACATGACTTGGACTACAAATGCAACCAACTCGTCAATGAACCCGGTGCAATCCAATTCCTCAAGCACGCTCAACGC
>DALH01000029.1 GCA_002499405.1 Candidatus Micrarchaeota archaeon UBA95
AGTTTGAAGTCGTCTTGCGCTCGGCTTCCTGCTTCTTCTCCCATTCCTCTATGTCGCGGCGCACGAGTTCGCGGATGAGGTCTTGAATGCTCGCAAACTTCCTGTTGGTCGCGTGCTTTTCCAGCTTCCACGCCGTAGGAACCGTTACAAGAATTGACTGGGAATCGTCAGGCATCCGCATCCACCTACTGAACAATACTGAATATTCAAGCATATATAAGCATATGCTTCAATATTAAAAACAATGGAAAAGGGCTCTTCCCCTATTTTTAGCCCTAAAATCATAGGTTTTTCGGGAAAAGGTTTTTAAATGGGAAAACAATTCAATTAGCATCCCGTAGTGCGGAGGATTGAAAATAATGGAAGACATCGTTAAGAGCGCGGTAAACGAATCACGAAACTATGCGGAAAAAGACGATTTCGAGAAAATCAAGATTTGCGTTGTCGGCGTCGGGGGCGGCGGCAACAACACGGTTAACCGCCTCAAGCGCCTGGACGTGAGGGGAGCGGAATTGATTGCCGTTAACACTGACCGCCAGCACTTGAACATGATGGACGAGGGAGTGAACCGCGTGCTCATCGGAAAAAGCATAACCAAGGGCCTGGGTGCCGGCGGCTACCCCGAAGTGGGAATGAAGTGCGCCGAAGTGGACCGCACCAAACTCGATAAAACCCTGGCCGGCTCGCACCTCGTATTCCTCTGCGCCGGAATGGGCGGGGGCACGGGCACGGGCGCCGCACCCGTCATCGCCGAAGTGGCAAAGGAGCAGGGCGCCATAGTTGTCGCGATGGTCACTTACCCGTTCGCGTTGGAGCGCGCCCGCGTGGGCAAAGCCGACGAGGGCATGCAAAAACTGCGCGAGGTGTGCGACTCGGTTATCATACTTGACAACAACCGGCTAGTTCAAATCGTTCCCAACCTACCCATGAACCAGGCGTTCCTAGTCGCGGACGAAATTCTGGCGCGCGCCATTGGGGGACTGGTTTTCACGATTACGCAGCCGTCGCTGGTCAACATTGATTTCGCGGACGTGCGCGCAATCATGGGGCACGGAGACGTGGGCATGATTGCCGTGGGCTCGGGCAAGGGCACCAACAAGGTTGAGGACGCCGTGGAAGGCGTGTTAAAGAACCGCTTGCTGGACGTTGACTTCGCGGGTGCGAAGGGCGCGATAATCCACATTTCGGGCGGACCTGATTTGACTTTGGGCGACGCGATTCGCGCCGGCGAAGCCATCACGGAGCGCATGGACCCGCAGGCAAGCGTGAAGTGGGGTGCGCGCATCATTCCGGGTCACGACGGCAAGTTGGAGATTACGGCTATTGTGACCGGCGTGATGTCCCATCAAATCGTTGGGCGCACCAAGAGAAAGGAACCCGTGCGCGAGCCGGGTTACGACATTGAAGTGATATAAGGCTAACGGAGTATAATCAAAAAGGGGTTGGGAAAGGGTTTAACGACCATTGCCTTTTCTCTCCCCGTTTTAAAAAAAAACTCCATTAGAAAAAACCCACCAAAAGGAGGAGAAGCGGAATATGCAGGGATTGGTTGAAGCCGCGCTACGTGAAAACAGCACGGAAAAAAAGCCGCTTGAAAGAGCGGATGTACAGATAACGGTTGTCGGAGTCGGAGGCGGAGGCACGAACACGATCAACCGTTTGAGCAAGATGGGCATCAAGAGCGCGAAGACCATCGCGGTCAACACTGATGCCAAGCACTTGAAGTTGATTCAAGCCGATAGGCGCCTCCTAATCGGCGGAAAACTTACGAAGGGCCTGGGCGCGGGCGGCTTCCCCGAAGTGGGAATGAAGTGCGCCGAACAAGGCCGTGAAAGAATTGCCGAATTATTGGCCGGAAGCGAACTCGTTTTCATCACCGCCGGAATGGGTGGTGGAACCGGCACCGGCGCTGCACCCGTCATCGCGGACGTTGCAAAGAAGCAGGGCGCAATAGTCATCGGCATGGTAACCTACCCCTTTGAGCTTGAGCGCGCGCGCCTGGCAAAAGCGGACTGGGGCTTGGACCAGTTGCGCGAGACGTGCGACACCGTGGTCGTCATTGACAACAACCGCCTCGTGTCCTACGTGCCTAACCTGCCCATGAACCAGGCGTTCGCGGTCGCGGACACGCTGGTCGCGCGAAGCATCAAGGGCATCACGGACACGGTCATGCTTCCCTCCCTCATGAACATTGACTTCGCGGACCTGCGCATGATTATGGGGAACGCCGGAGTCGCCATGATAAGCGTCGGCGAAGGAAAGGGCACTAACAAGGTGGAGGACGCGGTTGAAAGCACGCTCAAGCACCCCCTGCTGGACGTGGACTACCACGGCAGCAAGGGCGCGCTCGTGCTCGTGAACGGCGGGCCCCAGTTAACTCTCGGCGAAGCCGTGGAAGTCGGCGAACGCATCACGGAATCGTTCGACAACCAGGCGTACGTGAAGTGGGGCGCGCGCATCGACCCGGACCTCGGCGACAAGATATCGGTGACGAGCATCATCACGGGCGTTACCAGCCCGCACGTGCTCGCGCACGAGGAACGCAAGAAGGCGGCGATTGCGGAAGCCGTGCCCATCCAGAGCATTTCGTTCTGAACGCCTCTCCCCTCTCTCCCCCCCCTTTTTTTATTTTCTTTTTCCTCCTTTCTTTTCTTCAAACGCAACCATAAAAACTGTTTCCAGCCAAATATTTGGTGACGGCGGTGAAGACACTGTCCCAGACTGATTAATGATGACCGAGGTAGCTTCTGAGCCGTCACTGAAGGATGGAAACATTAAAAACGGCCCGTGCCATCTGGTTTACATGAACAAAGAAGATTATCAGAAGTTTTTCAGGCTTCAAGAAGACGAAAAAATTATTGAGGCAATAAAGCCGTTGCCCGCCTTAAAATGGCTGTTATTTTTTCAAAATATTATATTGGCCGCCATCTTATCAGGTCTTAGTCTTTGGTTCGTGCTACCGTTAGCTTCTGTTCTTGTGCAATTCTTGGGTGGGGAGACGCCAGTAATAGTTTTTATTATTATTATTTTCATAATTTTAATTTTTATAATAGCTCACACTCTTGCTTCATTGCAATACGACAAGAGAGTTTATTGGATTACAGATAACCGGGTTATTGCGAAAAGTGGTTTGATTGGATACAAAGTTAATTCTATTCCGCTGGAAAGGATTAGCGACGTAATTATTTCCAGGTCCTTAATTGAAATAATTTTTGGTTTTGGTTCATTACACATCCAAAGCCTGGCCGGACAGGTATCTAGAGGGGGATTTGGGGCAGAAGGAAATCTTGAGGCAGTGCCAGACCCGGAAGGACTTCAAGAAAAAATTTTCCAATTAATAAAAGGAAAAAGGAAAAGAGAAAAGCTGACGATGTGATTTGTCCAAAAACCCACCCAATCAATGATTACTCAACCCAACACCCAATGTGCAATGCTTATATACTTGAATGCGCATTATTGGTGGGTGATTCTATGAATGTGAACCTCGGAGCCCCTTATGAAGCGATTGTAAACAAAGCCATTGAAAAGGAATACGCCGGCAACCAGACCGAGGTCATCCGGCAGGCCCTGCTCGCATACGAGAGAATGCTTGAAGAAGAGGAAAAAGAACTTGTTGCCAAGGCCGTGGAAATGGAAATGAGCGAGGTAAGAGAGGGCAACACCAAAACGAAGTCCTTTGGCGAAGTCAAGAAAAAATTCAAGTGGTAGAATGGAAGTCCGGATTCTTGAAACCGCTGAAAAAGAACTTGAAAAAATCGCCAATCCCTTAAACAAGCGGTTCGGGAAACACATTGAGAAGATTACTTCAAAAGAAACCAGCAGACACCTGAAGCACGGGTTGCCTTACTTTACGGAAAACGTTACAAAACAAGCCCGGATTATTTACTGTGTTGAGAACGAAACCGTTTACGTACTGCATTGCTTTGCAACGCATAAAGAATACGAGCGATGGTTCAAGTCATTCAAATAACTATTCGTGGGCGAACCAGAACTCGTTCTCTGAGTCAAGCCGGCAGTAACCGAACCGCTCGAATTGAACGAAGTCGCCAACCGCCAACTCCTTGACTGCTGGCTCTGCGAGCCCTTCAACCACTGAACCGTCGGGCTTGAGAACCCGCACCTTGACTCCGCCCGAAACCCACTGGATTATGGGGACGCCGCGCTCCATTTTCACGCCCTTGTTAACGCATTTTTTGGCGAGGACCACGTTGCACAAGTCCTTGAGGCGCACGCTCTTGCCTTCCAGCAATTCAAAGTCGTTGCGCGCCACGAACAATTTTTCTCCTGCCGCAACCACGCGTTCGCCCAAGTCCTCCTTCGGGTGGTTTTTCAACGCGGTTTTTTCGGGCGCACCCTCCACGCTTAATTCAACTGGGTCGGCGACGAAGAATAGGCGTTTCGTCGTTGAATCGCGTTCCTCCTTGTTCATTGAATACAATTTTTTCCAGTCAAGCGCGGAGTCAGAGCGGTTCACTCCAAGCGAAATCATGTAGTTACGGATTGCGTTGGGCGAGATGCCGCGGCGGCGCAGGGCGGCCAGCGTTGGGAGGCGGATGTCGTCCCAGCCCGTGAAGCGGCCTTCGCTGATTCCTTGAAGAATTTCGGATTTGTGCGCCATGAGGCCCGGCACGTTTATCAAACCGTATTCCAGGAATTGCGGCTCGTCCCAGTTGAAGTGTTCGTAAACGAAGCGTTGTTTCACGGCGTTCAACTCGTGTTCTTTTCCGCGTATGACGAGGTTCACGCCGTATTCGTGGTCGTCTATTGGGCAGGCAAAATTGTATAACGGCCAGACCCTTGCCTCGGGGTGGCGCGGGTGCTCCCCCGAAACAATTCGGAAGGCGGGCCAGTCGCGCACGCT
>DALH01000037.1 GCA_002499405.1 Candidatus Micrarchaeota archaeon UBA95
TTTAACCGTTGCCGTGTAAACCGCAAACTCTTCTTCAAGCGAGGCAACGGCGGACTTGACAACGTCGTTCAACAACACTTCTCTTTCCAGGAGGGAGTCCGCGTCCACGAGGAGCGCTGCGGCGCCGCGAACCGCGTTGGCGGCGGGTGCCTTGAAATCAAATCCCTCCCAAGCCGAATGCGTTGCAGCGCGGCCGCGCTCAAAGTAATTGCCAATTGAGTTGCCGCTTGCATCGCGCTCTTCAATGAAGGAGGATGCCTCCCTCAACGCCGCTTTTATGCCTCCGGCCGCGCCCTCGTACGAGGGGTCCGTCATTTTTTCGAGGAGAGCCACGTTTTCGTCCAATGCCTTGAGGCCGGCTTTTGCCGAGCGCACCGAGTAGTAAAGCGCTTGCGAGCCGTGGCGGAAACACTTTTCGGACAGCCACCGCTGGTAAAGGAATTGGCTGCCCCAGTCAACTAGGCGCACGTTGTCGTAAAAAAACGCGGTAACCGAAGCCAGTTCTGATTCCTCGCGCGCCTTCAACGCCCAGTCAACGGCTTCCGCGAACTCCTGGTTTTGGCGGGCGCGGCTGGATAACCCGATTGCCTGGGTGAAGCCGGTGCACGAGCTCGGGAAAACGTAGAGGAAGGAAGTGGACGGGTTTTTTTCTTCGAGGAGGTAGGCGTATTCACTTAATTGGAGCGCCCCGATCAGGGAAGAAAAAAGGGCCGCGGCCAACACCACCTGGTAAAATCGGTTCACGTTGAACACGGCGATTCAGGGCTGCCCGTTTATTTCAGCCATGTTGCCGGGGTTGCCCGCGTTCCCCGCGTTGTCCACGGGTATCACGGTGTATTGCCAGAAGTTCCCGGTTTCCCATCCCTTGAGTTTGTCCTGGAAGTATGACGTCGTGGGCGTGCCGATGAGTTCGGGTGGTTCTCCGGGCTGGTTCCCGTCATGCCTGTAAACGAGGTAATTCTTCACGCCGCTGGTTTCATCAATTGAATCGCTCCACTCCAGGATGACGAATGCCTCGTCGGGTGCGGCGCCCCACATGAGTTCGGCGGTCAAGTCAAACACGTCGCTGGGGGGCTCGGTGTCAAGTATGATGTTGTCGAACACGGGCTGCGACGTGGAATAACTGTTCCTGCACTGGTAGTAAACGTATTTCTTTCCGTCGCCCCCACTCAAAGTCCAGTCCCGCTTGGTGACGTACGCCTCCCAGAACGAGTAACTGGAGCCGTCATTGGAGTAGCGGCAGTCAAGCGCGTTGTAAGCCGTCAGCGACAACTTCACGTTGGTCTCGTTGGAGTATTGCGCGCCCGAGTTGATTGAAATGCTCAAGCCGGCAGGAGGAGTGTTGATTTGTTGCGGGGCGACCAACTCAATGTAGTCGTTTACCACCTCCGAGTAGCCGTGCCCGTTGCGGCACCGGTAGTAAACGTATTTGGTTCCCGGGTCGCCGATAAGCGTCCACTGCTTCAACTCAACGTAGGGTTCCCAGGCGCTGAACTGCGAGCCGTCATTGGAATAACTGCAGGCGTCCGCTCCCCCGGCGTGCAAGCCGAGCAACACGTTCTTGGACTCCGTTGAGTAATCGCCGCCGTTAATCAATATTTCAAGGCCGTAAGGCGGGACCTGCCGCACCGCCGGGCTGGGCGAAGGCGTGGGCCTCACGAACGACTCCACCACCTCGAATTCTTTTTCGGCGGTTCCCTTGTTGCCCGCCCCGTCAACGCACTCAGCAATCAAAACGTGTTCGCCGAGTGAAGCCGCGAGTTGCACGTAAAAAAGCGTTTCATTGGATTTGAGCGGGACCACCGCGTCGTCGAGTTTCGCCGAACAAGAGAATTCCCCGGACCACTCGTCTTCAACCACGAAGGAAAAGGCGAAGGGGCTCTCGGTTTCCGGGCTCGGCGAACCAATCGTGATTTCGGGCGGGGTTGAATCCAGGGTTATTGCGGCCAGGCTGCGCGCAAGCAAATCCCCTTTCCTGCACTGGATTGAAACCACTTTCCTGCCGTCCCCGGCTTCAAGTGCCCACGCACGCGTTTCAACCGGGGCCTCGTAATCCGTCCAAGTTGTCAAGTCGTTGGAGTAACGGCACTCCTCCGCGTTCTCCACAACGATGCTTAATTCAACTTCCCGCGAATTCGTGAATCCGGCTCCGCCGTCAATCAAAAACGAAACGTTTAACGCGCCCGCTCCCTGCTGGGGCGTCGTCGTGGACGCGGGAGCGCTGAACAACAAGAGTCCCGCAACGATTACCAGGCCGGCCACGGCCACGACCTTGACTGCGGGAAGCCCCGCAAAATCCGTTTTCTCTTTCACGCAATCACGACCCCACTTAAGTTCCCTGCTTCGTTTAAAGGAAGGATGTTTTAAAAACGTTTTTTATTTTCGGAATCCGCGTTTTTTCAAACGCGGGGGAGTTTACTTCGTTGAATCCTTTTCGGCGTGCTTCCAAACGAACTCAAAGAAGTCCTTGTAGGCGAGCGCCGCCTTCTTGTTTTCTATGAGTATTGCTTCGGGCTCGCGGCCCCACACGATTATCGCTATCTTGTTGCGGTAAATGTTGGTTACCACCGGCGAGTCGCGTTCCATCGGGATGCAGCGCACCTCCCTGTGCCTCGCGTTCCGAATCCCGCGCCCCTTGCGCACTATGCTCTGCACCTTGACCCCTTTTTTCTCGAGGCGCGCCACGAACTTTTTGGCGAAGACAGGCATCTCCTCACCCAACTGCCCCTCCGAACCGAACATGCGGTTCTTTCTCGCGTTTCTCAACACGTCTTCAAGAACCGTTTTCACGCCTTTGCGTCCCTTGAACAACCGCATGTTGCTCTCCAGTTTCTTTGCATCAAATTTTTCGGTCAGTTGCGGCACAATCTTTTCAGCCAACGCCAACTGCTCCCGCGCGCGCTCCCTGAACTGCTGTGGGTTCGCGGCTTGGAACCACTTCACCCTGCCGATTACCGCGTAAGACGCGAGTCCCTTCGCGAGCAAGCCGTTCAACGCGTTATACGCCGAACTCCTGTCCAAGCCGCACTCCTTGGCTGTGCGTCCCGCCTTGCTCGAGCCCAAATCCAGCAACGCCGAGTAAACGCGCGCCTCGTTGCGCGTCAAACCCAGCTCTTCCAACTCCTTCATGTTGAGGAATGTTCAACAACAAAATTAAAAATGCTTTGTTTTGCAAAAGCGTGGAGGTGGCTGAAGAAATGAGTTTGGAGGCTTTGAAGAACCTTGAAAACAGGTTTGAATCCATTTGTTCGCGGGAGGTTGCGGCACTGGACCGCGTGAACGCCGCCCTAATGGCGGGCGCATACGAATACTTTCTGGGTAACGGCTTCGTGTGGGTTGAAACCCCCATGCTCACCCGCGTCACGGGGTCCTGCGAGAACGTGGACACGCTTTACAGCGTGCAACACTTCGGCACGCAGGCGTACCTGCCACAGACCGGGCAACTCTATTTGGAGGCAAAGATTCCACTGCACGACAAGGTGTGGACCGTGATGACGAGTTCGCGCGCCGAACCCTGCACCGACCACCGCCACCTCAACCAGTTCTCGCTCGTGGAATTCGAGCGCCGCGGCGACTTCTCCGTGCTCCTGCCCACCATTGAAGGAGTTGTCAAGTCAATGGTTTCCTCGGCCGTGAAAAAATGCGGGGACGAGTTGAACTCATTCAATTCGTCGGCCAAAGAATGCTTGAAGGGCGGGTTTGCGCGAATGACTTACGAAAAAGCGGTTGGCAAACTCGGGTTGGAGTGGGGCGACGACTTCAAACACGAACACGAACTGGCTTTGGTCAACGAAGCCGGGCGTCCCCTCTTCATAACGCATTACCCGCAGGAAATAAAGTTTTTCAACATGCGTTTAAACCGCGAAGACGACCGCGTGGTGAACAGCGCTGACCTGATAATGCCGTTCTCGGGCGAGAGCGCGGGGTCCGCGGAACGCGAAGACGACTACGACGTCCTGGTAAAACGGCTCAAGCAAAGCCGGATGTTCAGCATCCTCTCCCAGCGCGGCGTCTCAATCAACGAATTCAATGACTACCTGAACCTTGTGCGCAACCACCGCCTGCTGCACTGCGGCGCGGGCATCGGGTTCAACCGCGTGAGCCAGAGCGTGCTCGGGCTGGAAAGCATCCGCCAGGCAACGAATTACCCGGTCACCGCCCAAAGCCTTTACTAACCCCCTCAACGTTTTTTCTTCATGCTATCCAAAAAAGACGGCGCGGTCCTCCTCAAACTCGCACGCGAAAGCGTTGCCCGCGCGTTCAAGGGCGAAGCATTTTCCACGAACGCGTTTCCGGAGGAGCGCGGCGTGTTCGTAACCATCCACAAGAATGGCGGCCTCCGCGGGTGCATCGGTTACCCTCTACCCGTCAAGGCGCTTGGGCAGAGCGTTGTTGAAATGGCGCGCGCGGCCGCGTTTCAGGACCCCCGCTTCCCGCAGCTCTCCGAATCCGAGTTAAGTGAAGTGGATTTTGAGGTGAGCGTGTTAAGCGTTCCCAAGCCCGTCAAGCCCGAAGACGTGAAGGTGGGCCGCGACGGGTTAATCATTGAGTTGCGCGGCGCGTCCGGCCTGCTCCTCCCCCAAGTCCCAGTTGAATGGGGTTGGTCGCGCAAGGAATTTTTGGAGCACTTGTGCGCCAAGGCGGGCCTACCGCCGGGAGCGTGGAAGCAAGCGAAAATCAAGGCGTTTCAGGCGCAGGTCTTCAAGGAAGGTTAGCGCTTGCGTTCAACGAATTCTCTCTTTGCCAGGAAGTGGGATTTGTGCTTCGGGTTTCTAAGCGCTTCTCCAGCCTCGTCCGCCTCCAATTCCCTGAATTTTTCTTCTTCCACTTTTGCTTTTCCCGCTGCGGTCACAAAATCCGCGTATTTATCCAGGTTCTCGGTTTCCTTCTGGAAGACAAAGTTTTGCAGGGCGCTGGCGCCTATTCTTGCCCTCAATTCCCTCCCCAGCGCGTCGTCTCGCAATAATTCCTTTAGCAACAGGTTGGTGGCTTCCTGATGTTTCTCCGTGTCGCTCATCACAGTTATTACCCTGTTCGGGTGTTTTTCAACGAATCTCAGGTTGGACAATAAGGCAATTATTTCTTCCTTCTTTCGCCGCAGGTCAATCTTGTTCTTCGGTTTGGGCATCAGAACTCGACCTTGGGAACTCCCCGCTCGCCCGCGCCCGCCTCAAAGAACAGGAGTTTCTTGAACCCGAACGAGTTGCCTACGATTGAGTCCGGCACGACTTGCAGCTTCGTGTTATACATCTGCACCACGTCATTGTAAAAACTGCGCTCGTAAGCGATTTTTTCCTCCAGCGACGACAACTCCGTCTGGAGGTGCAGGAAGTTCTGGTTCGCCTGGAGCGCGGGGTAATTTTCGGCAACCGCGAATAACGACTTTAGGGTATCAGTTAACGCGTTGCTCGCCTTGGCTTTTTGCGAGAGCGTGGTCGCCTTCATGATGGCGGAGCGCGCGTTCGTTACCTCGGTGAACACTTTTTTCTCGTGCTTGGCGTAGCCCTTGACCGTGGCGACGAGGTTGGGCACCAAGTCGTTCCGCTTCTTCAACTGGACGTCGATTTGGGCGAGCGCGTTCTTGGAGCGCACATTCAATGAAACAAATCCGTTGTAGGTGAATACGAGCCACAACGCGAGTATTATTATGAGTCCGAGCACGAGCCATTCAATCATATTTATTCCCAACCCCTCTTGGTAAAATCAAAGCGGCGCTGCTTAAAAGCATTAGCCGGCGCCCCCGCCGCCTCCGCCTCCACCGCCTCCTCCTCCGCCTCCGAACCCGCCTCCGTGCCCGCTTGCAACCGACGCGGTGACTGCCGAATTAATTGCGGCGGAAGCAATTACGGCGCCGTGGAATGACCCCGCGTAATAGAAGGAGGAGTGCCTGCGCTGGGCCGAAGTAAATGAGGCGTCCATTATTTTGGATACCTTGTCCGCGACTCCGAGGACCGCGGCGTAAACAAGGTATTTCTCCCACAACACGAGGTCTTGCGGCTTCTTTTCCTTCAACAAGCTGTAATCCTGCAAAAATTTTTTGAGTGCCAGCAGTTTCTCGTAATGCAGCGCGCCCTCAGTGCTGCGCCGGGGGAGGGCGGTCTTGGCGGCGAACCCGAACACCACGTAGAAAACGATTGCGGCAAAGAAGGAAATCTTTGAAATACTTGCTAGCGGGTTCAACAAGAACGCGATTGCGGCCGAGGCGAGCACGAAGGGCGCGGCGTACAACAAGAACTTGGTTCTGCCCGTGAAATCAACGAGTTTGCGGCGCGTCAGGTCAGCGAGCGGATACTTCTTCCACTCCTTCCAGAAATCGTTTCTCGTCCGAGCCCCTTGCTCCAAGTGCTTTTTCCATTCGGTCAAGGAAAGTTTTCCGTTTTTTGCGGCGTTACGCAACTCGTCGAGGAGGGTGCTCTCGTGGGGTTCCAGTTCCTCTTTTGAGTCCAGGAACTCAAAGTCGTATTCGTCTTCCTCCTTCTTGAAAATCAGCCCGCGCTTGACCTTGCGCACGGACATCTTCAAGTGCTTGCGGCGCACGAGGTCCAGCAGCGTGGCGCTCAAGTCCGTGGCGTCAACGTCCAACTTCATTATTGCGCCCGCCAAGGCCGGGCTCAGGTCGGGCACGTCGCGCTCGTAAACCCCTTGGTAACCCGTTTCAGGTTCGCGGCCGTGAACCCAGTAAAGCCAGGCGAATAAGGCGAGCACTGCGAGGGGGCAGAGCAAGGACAGCCAGAACCACGCCATTTCAAATGATTCCTCGTTCGCCCATTGCGCTTCCTGTTCAAGAATTCCCTCCAAACCGTTTCCCTGCACGGCAACTGCTCCCACAACCGAGTCCAAGGCCGAACGCGGGAACACCACGCGGGTTTCAACCCACTGGTTTGACGGAACGCCGTTCACCTTGAAGACCACGGAGTCAACGCCGCCAACGCGTTCAATGGAGCCGTCCAGCGCTGGGTGCGCCCAGGCCCGCGCGTCCTCATAGGCAACGGTTTTCGGGAGGCGCACCTCCGCAATAAGCAGTTCAACTGGTTCGTCCCAGCCCTCCCCCCAAACGCGCCAATAGAATTCGGCAACGTCGTCGTACGCCTTCAACGCCCGCGTAAGCGTGTAAGACAACGTGAAAGTGCGTTGCTCGTCTTGCGCCGAGTAATGCCACGTTACCTCGTCCCCGCTCCACTCGAATTCAAGGGGAACCCCGTTCTCGGTTACCGAGAAATTGCTTATCTGGCCGCCGCGCGAGAAATCGAATTCGCGGAAGGCGTAGGAAAACGAGCCGCTGAAACTGAACGTTATTTCCTCGGTTACGAGCACCGAGCCGTCGCCTTGGATTTCATTGGTTACTTCAACCAGGGGGATGGAGTACGACTTGGCGAGCACGAGCGATGCCAGCAACAACAGGAAAATTTCTTTTTTCACGCGAAGCACTACGCTAATTAAATTAAAATCGTTATTGCTCGTCTTTATGGTATAAGTCAAGGAACGTTATTTCGTCCTTGTTCTCAAGGTAGTAGTATGACAACCTGAACGGCTTGACATGGACCTCGCGCGTGCCCTTTCTTGAAAAGCGCATAGGCTTGCCAACATCTGGTCTGCGCACGATTTTTTCTATTTGTTTTTTCACTTTTTCCTTCAACAGCTTGTCCCTTATTTTCTTGACTTTCTTCTTGAAAAAAAGGTCGTATTTGATTGTTACCATTTTTTGAGTTCTTCCAGGAATTCCTCGCCGCTGATTCCGTTGACGCCGCCTTTTTCACATCTTTTAAGCGCTTCCTCGGCGCGCTCGGCAAAACGCAGGTCTTTCTCCAGGTTCTCGTCGAAAGCGGTCGCGCTCTTCAACACGAATTTGTTTCCGCTTCGGATTACCACGAGCTTGTCTCCCTCCTTGAAGCCGGCGCGCATTTCGCTGGGAATCACGATTTGCCCTTTTGAACTCATTCGGCTGACACCAATGTCTATCATAAGGTAAGATGTGTCTTACTTACTATATATTTCTTGTGTTTTGGGGTGGCGGCACGCTAATTAATTTAAAAGGCGTATTGCTTTGCAGGAGTTGCTAAGGAGGGTTGCCTGTGGAAATGATTTCACTCAAACTTAAACTGCTTCCAGACGAAGAACAAAAGAAATTGCTTGACGAAATGTTTTGGAAGTGGGCCTCGATTTGTACCCGCGTTGGTTTTGGGCGGGCTGATAAAGAAGATTTAAAACCGCCAAAAGACGCGGAAGGGGTTTGGTTTAGTTTAACACAATTAAATCAAGCCAACACAGACATTAACGACTTAAGGGAGGCGATGAAGCACCAAAAACACCGCCTAGAATACGAAAAAAACCGTTTGGAAGCGCAAAGAGATGATACTCAGGATGCCTTGAAAAATCCGGACAGACGAGAAATAAGCACTAAAAGAAAGGATTTATTCCGTCCCAAAGCGTCCGTCGAAAAAGGCTTTCTGAAACTGAAGTATCATCAAGAGCGTTATTGGGTTCGAAGGCTGAAAGAAATAAACAAACTAATTGAAAGGAAAACGAAGACACTTATAAAAATAGAAAAGGGGCGAATCAAATTCAAGGCAACGCGAATAACCCTGCACCAAGGCTCTTTTAAAATTAGATTCGGCGATAAACCCGCTTTTCTGATAAAGGCGTTGTCTGGAAAAAACCAAATAGACGCTCCTTTTGTTGTAGTGCCAGAACAACCAATCTGCGGGAGCGTTGTAAATAGCAAGAAATACTTAGATGAAATTACTACTAATTTCTTGGCTTACAGCGTAAATGCAATGCTTTTCGGTTTGAGCCGCAGCGAGGAAATGTTGTTGAAAGCCAAAAGGCCAGAAAAAATCAAGAAAAAAGAAGAAAAACTTGCTAAAAAACAATCAGCCTTTGAAAACAAAAAGAAGGAATTGCAAAAATTACTTGGTAGAGAACTAACCCAGCAGGAAGAAGCGATTATTGAAGAAACCCGCAACCAATTCTTTCAAGATTTTGAGGTGAAAATAACCAAACAATACTCGGAATTACTCAGCAAAATTGCTAACGAACTCAAGCAAAAAAATGATTTTCTGAAAGTAAACAAATATCCTATACTTTTAAGGAAACCTCTCAAGAAAGCCAAATCGAAAAAAATTAATAATCTTTCGCCAAGCGAATGGAAATATTACCTCCAATTCGGAGTTAAACCTTTACTAAAACAAAAATCAAGACGAAAATCAAGGAATGTTTTGGGAATAGACCGCGGCCTTAAACACTTGCTAGCCGTAACCGTTCTTGAACCCGACAAAAAAACGTTTGTATGGAACAAACTTTACCCAAACCCAATTACGGGCTGGAAGTGGAGGCGACGCAAGCTTTTGCGCTCCTTAAAGCGATTGAAGAGGCGCATTAAATCGCAAAAACACGAAACAATTCATGAAAACCAAACGAGGAAAAAGCTCAAGAGTTTACAAGGCAGGATAGATGACCTGCTTCATAATATTTCCAGAAAAATAGTGGAGACCGCAAAAGAATATGATGCGGTAATAGTAGTGGAAGACCTCCAAAGCATGCGGCAACACGGTCGTTCAAAAGGCAATCGTTTGAAAACACTGAATTACGCGCTAAGCCTTTTCGATTACGCAAACGTGATGCAACTTATAAAGTACAAGGCGGGTATAGAAGGAATCCAAATATATGACGTTAAACCAGCTGGCACAAGCCAAAATTGCGCGTATTGCCTTTTAGCGCAAAGGGATTCACACGAATACAAAAGAAGCCAAGAAAACTCCAAAATAGGTGTTTGCTTAAATCCTAACTGCCAAAACCACAAGAAACAAATTGACGCTGACCTAAACGCGGCAAGAGTAATAGCTAGTTGTTACGCCTTAAAAATTAATGATTCCCAACCATTTGGAACAAGGAAAAGATTTAAAAAAAGAACAACGAATTAATTTAACGGTAACCTGTGGAATTCAGTTTACTTTGGCAGTCCTAAAAGAACCGTGTATACCAACGGATATGGAATCGGTGTAAATCGAACCATCCTTTGGGACGGGTGCTCTTCTATATGGCGAGCACCTTAAGAAGACTCGTTGCAAGTCTTTTGGGCTCATAAACCATTGTCGCGATGGATAA
The DNA here is from genome assembly GCA_002499405.1 of Candidatus Micrarchaeota archaeon UBA95. GTDB lineage: Archaea > Micrarchaeota > Micrarchaeia > Norongarragalinales > Norongarragalinaceae > UBA95. The sequence goes on from DALH01000037.1 coordinate 10,105, forward strand.
CGGCCTGACTTAGTTTCGGTTCAAAATTGGTTGGTCTTTTTAAATAAGGCTACAAAAAGGCCCTTATCCGATTACGCTTTTTATCCGGGCATTTTCCTGCCTTTTTAGGCGAATTCCAACGATTTTTTCGGCTGTTGCACAGTGCTAATTAGAGAA
>DALH01000043.1:0-171 GCA_002499405.1 Candidatus Micrarchaeota archaeon UBA95
CCCGTTGATTAAGTCTAGGGGGCAGTTGCCCGCATTCAAGCAGGAAGCAATTTTGCTCTTGGTTATCTTCGTCATTGGCTTGGAGCCGTCGTAGTTGTCGGGCCCTATCTTCGTGATGCAAACAGAGTAGTCGTCCACGAATTCCGTGCCGTATTCCACCCACGCGCGGCC
>DALH01000043.1:308-5593 GCA_002499405.1 Candidatus Micrarchaeota archaeon UBA95
GTGCAGTCAAATACGGGTATTTTCTCGTTGTAAGTGCACGGCAGCAACTCGTCGGGCCACTTGCCTGAGTCGCATGCGTACTCGTCGTCGCCGAGCCGGTTGTAGGTGTTGTTGCACACCACGCAAGGCGTCTTGGTCAAGACGAAGTCCTCGCTCATGTTGCGCCAGTCGTCAATCGTGGGCCTGCAAACATCCCAGGCCGAGAAGTCGTTGACGCGGTGCTTGAGGTTCTCGGGCAGGTTCTCGTTCAACGCCGCAACGGCTTCGGCGGACGCACAAAAATACGCGAGTTGGCTGGAGCGCCAGAACGCGGTCACGTTTGCTACTTCGCGCGCGCGGTTGAACATCCTGATTTGCCCGGCAGGCGAGTACCCGAGGTTTCCGTCGTAAGTAGCGTCAATTTCTTCGTCAAGCCATTCCTGTAATTGTTGGCGGTAGTTCTCGCACTCGCTGCGCTCCTTGGGCGTGAGGTCGGGGTCGCACGTGAAGTCTTTGATGCCTTTTTCAATGTCGTACTCTGCTTCAACGTATTCCGGCCACAAAGTCATGCCGTAGCGGTTGTTGATGTCCACTATGAGGTTCCAGTATGGGTCGCCTTGCGCCGCGCATTCGGTTGCGACGTACTCCGAGTTCCAAGGCATCTGGTCCAAACTCGCGCTGTCATCATTCCATACTTCGAAGCACGAGTCGTAAACGAAGATTGGGACGGCGTTGGACAACGCTTCAAAGACTACCATGCGCTTGCCGGGTTGCGGGTAGTAAGCAAATACTTGCGTGCCGGGCCCATCAAAGTCAACGCGGAAGTAGGGGTTCAACGCCTGGAAGCGTTCGGGGTCTTCCGCGGTATCGGTTTCCGCGATTATGAAGTGGCGTTCGCCGGTCTGCTTGTGGTTCGTGATTGACCACAACTGGGGGTGGTATTTCGTCTCCGAGAACTCGCTTTCGCCGCGGCCCCCTTCGCCCGAGAAACTGACTTCCTCGTTGTAACTCCTGTAAATTGGCCCGAAGTAGAGACCCTTTGCGTCAGTGTAATTCACGACGATTATCTGGAGGGTCTCGGTTTCGCCGCCGGGCGTGCCGAACTCCATTTTAATTGAGCTGTCGCGGATGGTGTTGCCGAGCACCTTGAACTTGTCGGGGCAGTCCGTTGACTCAGTGTTGTAGCGCAGCACGTGTTCGCCTTCGGAGATGAATGCGTCGAATCCGGGCACGCAGTTGGAGCCGTCCGCGTTGCAGGACTCGTAGCACTCGCTTGACCCGTCGTCTTCAATTACGCTGTACAACAGGTTTCTTGCGCCGGTCACGGTTATTGGTATCGCGTCAACCGGGTAAATCGTTGAGACGCGCATTCCAACGCTGTAGCACTCGTCGCCTAATCGCAGTTGGCTGCCGCTCGCTTCCTCGTCAAAGGTGAGGTGCACGCTTCCGCGGCACGAGTCCTCGTTCGGCGTGAAGTACCTGTATGAAGCGTTTGCCACGGTGATGTCCTCGTATTCGGTTACGCCTTTTGGCTTGAACGCCACGAAAACGTTTCTTTTCAAGGTGGTGCCGTGCTCGCCGTCGTCGTCAACTGCAACGTGCCTGGCCGTGACCTCTGAGTACTCGTCGTTACCCGTTGCAATTGCGTAAGCAATCGCGGTGATGGTCTCGCCTTCGTCCATGGCGCCCACGCTGGCGCGGAACCCGCTCTCGCTCACGCGGAGAGGCGTTTGCTCGCCGTCGCGGTAATACGAGGCGGCGATTACCTTGAGGTGCGTTGGAATTGTTTCAAGCGTGATTCTGTTTTCGCTGCGGCGGCGTTCCGCGGTGTAAGCCAAACTGATTTTGACTAGGCCGTACTCGCAGGACTCGTCCGCGAACTCAGTTACGTTGCATTCCTCGTTGTTGTACGCCTTCCACGGGTCGGCGGTTGGGTCGTAAGGGTTGTTGCGTTGCTCGAATGAAGCCTCCACCGAGCCGTACTCGGAGTAGGCGCCGTCGTTGTTCACGACCTTGAGCCACGAGCCGTGGATGCCCGACCTGTAACCCGAACTCCCTGTCTGAGTGGTGCTAACCTGCACCAGCATATCCGCGTAATCAGTTGAGGCAAGGGGCTTGAACTCGTGGTAGCCGCTGAACGTGAAGGGCTGCAAAACGTATTCGGGGTTCGCGTAACTCGTGCATTCCACGAGGCCGCTCACGTCAAAGGTGAGGCGCTTCAAGTTTACTCCTTCAACGCTTAGTGCGGGAACCCAGTCAATTTCCGCGTCTTCCTCCGTGAAAATCGTGGTCTGCGTGCTCCCGCAGATGTAGGGCAACTCGCCCTCAAGTTGCGCATTCAATACGGTCTTGTCAAAACGGAAGTGGGCGGGGTCGTATGCCAGGGATAAAAGCGTTTTCCCCCCGAGCGCCTCGTAGGTTTCCACGCGGAAGCGCGCGTGTAACGGCGCGTAATCAACGTCTTGTTCGCCGATGTTTATCATGCTGATTGCTTCAAATCCCTCGTTGCTTGATTTCTCGCCTTGCACGAACTGCATGCTGATGCAGTAACCGTTTTGGCACGACGTGCCCGGGCTCAACACGTACACGCCCTGCCGGTATTGTTCGGCTTCGTAACCCGAGGCAAGGGGCTCGTCAACGTCCGTGCCCAGTTCCGCGTCAAAGGGGTTGCGAAGAAGCGTGTAAGCGTCCTGGGCAACGTAAGAGCGGTAACCCCATTCAAGATACGCCTTGCGGTCCTCGTCCAGGGGGACGTCGTCATCCACTTTCACGCGGAACGAGATGGAGCCCGCCTTGGAGCCCGCGTATTGGGCGTCAATCCAGTTGCATGGCTTTGCAGTAGAACAATTGGCTTCAAGAAAATCGTCGCTTGCCTCGGTGTTCGCGTAAACAACTGCAGCCGGCGGGTAAACTCCGGCCAGGCCCGCGTAACTCTCGTTGTGGAACTGCACGAACAAGCCGCTGAGTTGGGCGTCGCCCGCGGCAACAAAAGAGAATTGCGCCTCGTATTCGTGTCCCAGCATCAGGGTTTGCACGGGCTGGTCCAGCGAATTGTAGAACCCGAGGAACTCCACCGCGGAGCCCTTCAACAAGTCCTCATCATACATCCTGACGGTTATCTCGCGGGTTTCGTCCGCGGTAAGCGTCTCCGTCCGCACCATCTCTATGTATCCGCTTGACTCGGCAACTATGGTTACCTCGCGGCGCGCCTTCACCTCAATGTCGCAATACGAACCCGCCGAACTCGTGCAGGTGCCATCGTATTCCCCGTCCAGGTAAGTCGTGAAAAGGGCGGGAATGGATGCGCCGGTGACCCAGTCCTCGGCGTTCAGGCGGAGGATTGCCTTGTTCAGGGGGAGGATGAGTTCCACGGTAACTTTCTCGTCCAGGTTTGACACGAGCATCACGGCTTCAACGTGGCGGCTCCCCTTTGAAGCGCGCAGTTCAACGTTGGAGCCGCGTTCCAGGCCCTCAAACTTCACGGTGCCGGTCGCGTCAGTTGTCTTTGCCGCGCCGATTTGGAAGGCTTGGTCGCCCTGCTTGAAGAAGGAGGCTACCTTCGCTTCCTCAACCAGTGAATTATCCTCTTCGTCGACCAGGGTCACGTAAACGTCGGCGGAGTTCGACAAGTCCGCCATGCGCAACACTATTGCTGCGTCGTCTCCGGCTCCGAATGAATCTGATATGTCGAACAGGTAACCCGCCTTGAAAGCGGTCGCGTAATAGGTTTTCCCTGCCTGCAACTCGAGTTCCACTTCGCCGTTGTTGTTGGTCAACTCGTCGTCTTTCACGGGTGCTGCGAAACCGGACAGGTAGACGTCCACCAACGCGTTGGGAACGGTCTTGCCTTCCTCGTTGACTACGCGAATCACGGTTGGAAACTCTTCCTGGCTCGGGTCCGTACCCACTTTCTCTATTAAAAGCGTTTTCTGGTTCAAGCCGGAGTCAATGGTTATGGGGTCGTTCTCGCCGTCCAGCAACTTCCTGTATTTCTTCAAGTCGTCCGGCTCGAAATTCACGTAGAGCACGGAATCCAACTCCAAGTCGTAAAGGGTTCCGCTGTTCTCCACGCGCACCGACTCAATCAACAGGTTCGTGTTGGCGTCGTAAACGTAAGCCGTTCCCGAAACCGGGGACCAGTCCTCGTCGCGCGCGTAAATCGTCAATTCCCCGGTCGAGGACTCGGAGTCGTAGTCCTCTTCGCCCCACAACAATCCAAAGTCTTCCTCCTCTTCGCCGGACTCAACTTCCTTGGGCAGCAGCTCCACCTTGAGCAGGCCGTCCTCGGTTCTAATCGTCTTCGTAACGGTTTCAAAACCGGTCTTGCTTACCGTCAACTCATACTCCTTGCCGGCCTCCAACTCTAGTTCGGCCAAGCCCTTCTCGGTTTTCACCGACGTAACGTAGTTGCCCTCGGAATCGTAGACCTTGACGTAGGCGTCATCCACGTCCTGGCCTCCGCTCAAAACCTTGACCGAAAACGCTTGTGAGGCGGGCATGCCTCCGGCAAGGCTGGTCAGGAACAGGAATGACGCGCCGAGTATTAAAACGATTAATGCGAGTGCAACCGGAAAAGACGGAATGCCGCGCCGCTCCACGGGGTCCACGAACCAGTCGTAAACCCTTAAACCCTTCTCCTGCAGCGAATCGCAGAAGCCGTACCATTTCTCCTCCAGCGAGGAGTAAAATCCTGAAGCGCCCATACTATCCATTAATTTAGAGTTTAAGTGATTTAAAAGGCATTAGAATGGGATTAAAAAAACCGTTGCCGCCGCAACCAGACAGCTCAAAAAGTTGACGACGTCGTTGTCAACCAGCCTGTAACCCTTCAAGAAACTCGTCTTGGTGCCGCACTTGTGCAACTGGCGCTCGGTTTCCTTCCCGCACTTGGGGCAGTAATACATTTTTTGGAGGGTGGCGCCGAGGAAGCTGTCGGCCATTGAGCCGACCAAGCCCGCGACCCCGAACCACAAAACGGGGACGCCCCACCCGATAACGGGGAACGCCTGCAACAACACGGCGTTGGCCGACACCGCGGAACCCGCTTTCACGAGCAACCACGCCGTCAACCCCACGAACGCGCCGCCCAGAAAGGATACGGCCAACCCGAACAGGCTAACCGCACCCGAAGTGCCCGGCGGCACGCGCCTGCCCGTGGTAACCAGGTACGGCTTCACCCGGCTGATTATCCCCAACTCGGTGGCCCACGTGTCCGCGGTCGCGCCCGCGAGAACCGCCACGAACGCGTAAAACGATTGCGGCGAGGGATAAAGGAAGTGAAACACGCTGAACGCGGCCGGCAGGAC
>DALH01000056.1 GCA_002499405.1 Candidatus Micrarchaeota archaeon UBA95
GGCCGTTACCGCCACGACAAGCGGTCAAAGAAGAAGGAACGCCAAAAGGATTGAGAACGCGTTGTAAGCCGCGTGCGCGATTACGCACGGCAGCAACCTTTTTTTGCGCCTCATGAACGCGCCGAGAACCATTGATACCACGAATGCTCCCGCCACCTCTGAAACCGAGCCGTAACCGTAGTGCAGGCCCGCAAACAAGGCGCTGGAGAAAACAACTCCGATTCTGTGCTGCAAATAACCGCGAAACAACATCTCTTCGGCGAACGGCGCCAGCGAAACCATCAACAAAAGCATTTCAAGGGGCTGCAAGCGTATGAACCCGATTATTTTTTGCGAGTCCAGCCAGCCAAAGGCATTCAAAGCCAGGCCCAGCAACAACAAGACGAGGAACGCCTTGGCGAAGAGTTTGGCGGCATCCGCCGCGTCCTCCAACCGCGGCTTGAACAAAAAAAGTTTTTTCGCGGTAACGCGTTTGCCTTCCAAGCGCAACAAAATGGGGGCAGTAAAAAGTATTAGGAGGGTTGAAAGAAAAGCGTTCATTTCTTTTCCGAGTAACCGCACTTTCCGCACGAGCGCCGGTTCTTGTGTTCGGCCAGACGCACGCCGGCGCCGCACTTGGGACACGACTTGCCGGGCTTGTAGGGCTTGATTTTCTTCTTGTTTTCAGCCATTTACTGAATCACTCTTCTTCCGCCGGCTCTTCTTCCTTCGGAGCCTCTTCAGCCGGCTTTTCCTTGGGTTTTTCCTTCTTGGGCTTTTCCTGCTTGGATTTCCCGTCCTTGGATTCAACTTTTTGCTGAACCCGCTTGGCGAGGTGTGCGGGCTCGAATCTCTTCAAGGAGTCAGCCGAGGAATAAATGCGCGCGCGCACCTTCACCGAGTTGCGGCCGTACCTCTGCTCTATTTTCTGGATTGAGACGAATTCGGGCTTTGAATCGAACGCCGAAACTATCTCCGGCAAGAGTTGTTTGCGTGAAGGAGTTGAGCCGCCGAACTCGAATTCCAGCACCGCGTCAATACGGTCAAACAACTTGTTCTCCTTTTTCTCCAAAACCTTCAAAGCCATTAGTGAATCACTTTATTTTCAGTGCGTATTTCCCCGTACTCTTCGCATCGATTTCCTTGGCTATCCGCGAGTTTTCGGGGTTGATCATCAAAATGTATCCTTCCCAGTCCTTCGTCAAATCAGTTCCCTGACACAACGGGCAGGCGTCGCCCGAAACGATGTACCTGCACGAACGGCACGCCTTCTGCGTCATTCCCCTTCAACCTCTTCTTCCAGCATCACTTCCTTGTGCTTGATTTTCCTGGGCTGGGATATTGAAGGCGTCAACTTTCCGAGGCCCTCTGGCCTCATCGTCAAAGCGATTTTCGACGAGATGACGGAGTCCTTTAAGCTCACAGTGGCAACCTTGGCGCGCACGAAATCGCCTTTCTTCAACGACTTTTTGGTTTGCCTGCCGACGAGGGACTGCGTCCTCTTGTCGTAGGAAAGGTAGTCGTTGGCGACCTGGGAAACGTGAACCAACCCATCCAATGGGCCTAGGCGCACGAAGGCGCCGAACTCCACTATTTCAGTCACCTCGCCGTCCACGACTTCGTTGACCTCGGGCTTGAACAAGAGGACTTCAAATTCCACGTCAAAGTAACCCGCGCCGTCCCCGTGAATCACGTGGCCCGGCGAAACGATTTTGGCCTTGTTCACGCAAACCAGCACTCCCTCCTCGCGGTTGATGGAGCGCTCGTGCTTCTGCCTAAGCATCTGCAACGCGGCTTTGTCCAACTTCAAGTTGAACAAGTCCGGCGGTATGCGCACGCTTTCCTTGAAAGTAACCAGCTTATACATCGGAACCCACGAATCAGGTTACGGCTAGACGGCCGTAATTCCTCAACACTATAACTTGAATGCCCGCGTTTTTTAACCTTTCCGCGAGGGCGCGGTCCCCAGTCGCAACCGCGCACTTGTTGCGCGACGCCCACCCCAAAACCGCGTCGTCCGCGCGCCCCCTTGCTTCAACGATTTCACACTCCTTTTCAGTTGCTTCCGCGAGGCCCGGAGCCTTCTCCTTCAACTCCTTCAAGCAAGGCGTCAACACGACCAAACGCGTTGCGCCGAGTTCGCGCGCCTGGCCGAACACGTCAACGCGGAAATCACGCATCCACAGCAGGGCGCTCGTGTCAAACAATACAATCATGGAAAGAGTAAGGATTCAAAGAAATTAAAATTGAGCGGGCCCGGGGGGATTCGAACCCCCGACCTTCTGGTTAAAAGCCAGCTGCTCTGGCCAAGCTGAGCTACGGGCCCAATCGTCAAAAATAGGAGGTTAATTCATTTATTTCCGTTTGTTTTCGGTCCCGGCACCAAGTTGTTTGAGCACCAACTTGAAGACATCCTCCTTTTGCGCGCGGTCGGGCACCGCCACCTTCCTCAAAACGCCTTTTCCCTGGTAGTAATTGATTAACGGCGCAGTCTTTTGCCGGTAAGTGCGCAGGCGTTGCTCTATTCCGTGAGGCGTGTCGTCTTCGCGCTGGTACAACGCGCCGCCGCACTCCGAGCACTCGGCGGCGGGTTTCCCGCGAAAATTGTAAATCTTGTTGCATTCGCGGCACGTCCATCGCCCCCCCAAGCGGCGCTTGATTTCCGCCTCGGATGCGTCGAGATAAACCACGGCTTCAAGGGCCTGGTTTAATTCCGCCAACAACGCGTCCAATGCCTTTGCCTGCGGAACCGTGCGCGGGAAGCCGTCCAAGATGAACCCGTTTTCGTAGGCGGACTTTGCTAGTTCCTGTTTTAACAGTTCAATTACCTTTTCGTCAGGAACAAGGCTGCCGTGCGCCATTAACTCCTGGATTTCCTTTCCCGCACCTTCGTCGGGCAACGCGCGAAACAAGTCGCCAGTTGAAACGCGGGGCAGACCAAACTGTTTTTCAAGCATTTCGCCTTGCGTGCCCTTGCCCGAGCCAGGCGCGCCAAACAACACAATTACCCGGCCCATGTTTCACTCAACCAGTTCCGCGGAGGCATACAACCGCCATCGGTTGCCCGCACGCCTCATGACGGCTATCACGTCGTTGCCAGTCAAGACAACGGGTTTCTTGAGTTTGAGTTTGACCTTCCCCTTTTTCTGTTTGACCACGAATCCCACGGTGGTCGCCGTGCCCACGCCCAGCACGAGGGGCTCGTTTTCCACGAAGGTCTCGGCAAACGGTTCCAAGACGCGCGGAAACGGCTTGATTCTCGCAATCAACTCATCCATGACGGGAAGCTCCTCGTCCGCGCGCGTGACCACGCACCCCGTCAAGGAATCCGCTTTGGTGAACGTGGGGTCCAGGTCGGTGGCTATGGCGACCAGCCCGCCGGGGCCCGCTTCCTCAAGCGTGGAATCTCCCGCGTGCAATGCCTTGATTTTCGTGGTCAATGGAATGTAGGACTCGCGCCCTTTTTGTTCGCGGCGCGCCCCCGGCGAAATCCTGACTTCATCTCCTTTGCGGAACTCGCCAGTCACTATGGAGCCGCCCACCACTCCGCCGGTAATCCTGTCCAACGCCTTGCCGGGCTTGTTTATGTCAAAGCTTCGCGCAATCATGAGGCGGGGAGCCGCGTTCCTGTTTCGTTTCGGGGTTGGAATGTGTTCCTGAATCGCTTGAATCAATGCCGAGAGGCTGACGCCGCTGTTCGCCGCCGTCGGAATTATGGGTGCGTCGGCGAATCGCGTGTCCTTCAAGAAGTCGCGCAACTGTTGGTGATGCTTTTTCACCTGCGCCTTTTCAACGAGGTCAACCTTGTTCTGGGCGACCACGATGTTTTTGATGCCGGACGCCTCCAAAACCACGAGGTGTTCCTGCGTCTGGGGTTGGGGGCACTCCTCGTTCGCGGCTACTACGAACAGGGCGCCGTCCATTATTGACGAAGCGGCGATGACCGTGGCCATCAGCGTCTCATGCCCCGGCGCGTCAAGGAACGACACGCGCCGCACTACTACTCCTTCGGTGCTCAAACAAGGGCACTGCTCCCCAGAAAAGAATTTGCCGCACGACTTGCACTTCTTGAAGTCCACGTCGGCGTAGCCGAGTTTGATGGTGATGCCGCGCTTCTGTTCCTCGCTGTGCTCGTCCGCCCACTTGCCGGTCAACGCCTTGGTGAGCGTGGTCTTGCCGTGGTCCACGTGGCCAACGACGCCTATGTTTACCTCTGCCTGAACCATTAAAATTCCTTGAAAGATTTTGATGCCCAGCGTTTAAAACAACTATTGTTTTGGGCGCATGCTGGGGAAGAGGACCACTTCCTTGATGCTCGTCTGGTCGGTGAAAATCATTGCGAGGCGGTCCACGCCGATGCCCATGCCGCCCGTGGGAGGCATGCCGTACTCAATCGCCTCCAGGAAATCTTCGTCCATGGGCTGCGCCTCCTCGTCCCCTTTTGCGCGCGCCGCTGCCTGCTCCTTGAATTTCTTGCGTTGTTCAACGGGGTCCGACAACTCGGAGTACGCGTTGCCGCACTCCTGCCCTCCGATGAACAACTCAAACCTTTCCGCGAGCCGCGGGTTCCCACGCTTGCCCTTGGTCAGCGAGCACAGGAACGCGGGGTAATCGCACACGAAGCACGGGTCCCACAAATCCGGCAAAACGAATTCGTCGAACAACGCGTCGATTACGTGCGCGCGCGTTGGCTCGGCCACGTCCAACCCCTTTTCCTCAACTATTTTTCCGGCTTTTGCGTCTGTCAGCAAAAGAACGTCCACCCCGCTCTCCTCCTTGATTGCTTTCACGAATGAAACCCTCTTGAAGGGCGGCTTGAACGAAATTTTTTTGCCTTGGTAATTGAATTCGTGCGAGCCCTTGAGTTCCCCGGCGAGGAACGCCATCAATTCCTCGGTGAAAGCCATGACGTCCTCGTAATCCTTGTAGGCCTCGTAAAACTCCACCATCGTGAACTCCGGGTTGTGCATTGAATCAATGTCCTCGTTGCGAAAATCTTTTCCGAACTCGTAAACCTTTTCCAGGCCCCCGATTATGAGGCGCTTCAAGTAGAGCTCGTCCGCGATGCGCAAATAAAAGTCGGCGTCCAGCGCGTTGTGCCGCGTCTTGAACGGCTTGGCCGCCGCGCCCCCGTAAACGGGTTGCAGTATCGGCGTCTCCACCTCAATGAACCCGCGGCCGTCAAAGAATCGCCGCATCAACGAAATCATTTTGGAGCGCTCCACGAATATTTCGCGGACCTCCGGGTTCACAATCAAGTCCAGGTAACGCTTGCGGTAACGCGTCTCCGTGTCCGTCAAGCCGTGAAACTTTTCGGGCAACTGCCTTAATGCCTTTGCCAGGACCTTGAACTCCTTGACGTGAACGCTTTTCTCGCCGCGCTTCGTCTTCGTCACAGGGCCCTTCACGCCCACGATGTCGCCTGCCTCCAACTTCGCGAAAACCTCGTAGTTTGGCAGGCCTGCTTGCGCGAATACTTGCACGTCTCCCGACGCGTCCCGCAACTTCGCGAAGCACAGCTTGCCGAAAGACCTCGTAACAATCAACCGGCCGGCAAGCGAAACCTTTTTTCCTTCAAGCGCGTCGTAGTCGTCAACCACTTGCTTAGCGGAGTGCGTGACTTCATAGGAATAAGGATAGGGATTAACTCCTGCGTCCAGCAACGCCTTCCTCTTCTTCAAGCGCTCGTCCATGACCCAGAAATAACGGTTTGCGAAGTTATAATTATTGGTTGTTGCGCTTTCACGGCCGGAACCATTCGACCGAGTGATGCACAAAGCATTACGAGGGTTGTGGTTTCAATCAAGGTTGAAACCACTCGATTTCGTAGTATTCAAAGCGGCTTTCGGGCAGGTCAATTCGCTTCACGCGGTAGTAGGTCACGCTCGTTTCGCGGTCACAAATCGCAAGGAGCAGGTCCAAGCCGAGCTTGGTTGCCTTTTCAATTGAGCGCGACAATTCCTCGCCTCCTATCTCCTCTTCCTCGCTCAACGCCAGCATGGCGAACCGCGGCTCGTGCTCCTTCGGGTTTCGCGGGACCCCGTGCTTGCGGTGAAACAACAAGTAATCCAGGTCGCCCTTGCCCTTGCGCTTCCTTCCCGGAATCGCTAGGATGAACGTCTTCTTGACGCCGTGCGCCACGCGGATGGCGCGCGCCCACTCGCTGATGATCATTTTGGCGTGGCGCGGGAAAATGTGTATCACGTGTCTTGAGTGCATCCATTCGGCGTCCTCCTTCGTGGGTGAGGCGCCCGGGAAGTATAAGCGGAAGTGCGTGCCGAACTTGAAGCCCGTTTTCACGACAAATCCGCGCAACCGGAAGTCCTCGTAAACGTCGTACAACGACTTGAAGTCCGAACGCCGTGCCTTGGCGGCGCGGACGATCGCGGCCTTGGAAGCGTCCGTTTCGTAACCGGAATGCTTCATCAGGAAAAGGGTTTCGTAAACGTCCAGCTTGAGGTAGCGGCCGTGCTTGCGCGCCTTGTAGGTCCCGTACTGGCCCAGCCAGCAATCCTCGTAAAGGGAGCGCCCAATTTCCTCGTCATCCATCACGCTCAACAAGTCGTCTTCAAAGAATATTCCCTTGGCGCCGACCTTCGGGGCAACGAATTTCTTGGAAGGGTATTTCACGACGGGGCTGCGGCCGTAATCAGTTGTCGCCTCGGTTGCCGGACGCGCCACCAGGCCGCGGTCGCGCCAGTCCTTGAAGCAGTAGTAGCGCGCCAGCAACTTGGGTTTTTTTAGTGCGGCCACGAGTTGGTTGAACGAAATTTTTTCTCCCTCTTTTTCGCAGGAAGCGTTTCGCACGTCCATGAAATACATGGCTTCCTCCGGCTCCAAGAGCACGCGGTCGCCTTTGCCCAGGTAAGGCAAACCGAAGAAGCCCTTGTGCATTGCCTGCACGCTTGCCGCGTCCTCGACCAACACTTTTTTTCCGTCAAATTTTAGGTAGACCGCCATGAAGGAATCACGTCAAGCGGCCGCCTTGTTCCAGGCAGGCGCGCCAATAAATGCTTATTATTTTTTCGCCGTAGCGCGAGCCCAACCCGTTGCCGGAATGGCGTTCGCCGTCGTGGTAGCCGGGGAGTCCGCAGCACGCGTTTCGGTCAAACCCGCCGCACCCCTCGTAAGAGCCGCGGTCGTATTCTGTTTGGCAGGCCCGAACCATGCTCTGCGTCCAGTCCGCGCCCCCTCCTACCTCCTGCTTGTACAGCGAAACCGCGCGCGCCAGGGTTCCCTCGCCGCGGTTGTAGGCGAACAGGGTTGCCTCCGTAATCGTTTCAGTGTCCTGGTTTGGAAGCGCGCGTTTCACGGCGAGGCAGTTGCTGATTGATTTCTTCAAGCCGAGTTCAATGTTTTCCTCGTAGGCGCAACCCCCTTTTTTTTCGCAGTCCGGAATCTGGAATAGCCCTTGGATTCCCGCGGGGTTGCACGAACTCTCCTGGTAGAGTTTTGAGAAGAGCATGAGCAGGTTCGGGTCGTTGCACGCCGAAGCGTAGCCGAGTTGTTCCGCCGCTTTTTTCACGTCCGAGTAAACGCTTTGACAGGCGGAAAGGGATGGTGGCAGCCCTTGCCGGGCGCCCACGCACGAACCCTGAATCAACGCGGATCCGCCTCCGCCCACGTAAATCCTGAGCGATTCGTATTCCGTGACTCCCGCGAAAACCAGCGTGGAAAACATTAAGGCAAACAGGAGCGTCCTCACTTTGCCGGTGCCTCCGAAAAGGGTTTGCGTAAAACGAATCGCGTTTTCTGGTTTTCTTCTTCGAACACGGCTTCGGGGTACTTCAAGACGTGGAGTTGCGGGATTTGGAGGGGGGCACCCGGGGATTCCGCGTTCACGGCAATTGCCGCACCCTTAGCCGGCAACCCATTCAACAAGGAATAAATGGAGACTGGCAATTCGGAAAGGTCTTCCTCTATCACGGCGAGCACGGCGTTCCTCACCTCGGACTCGAACGGGGACAGCACGGAGTCCAATGCCAGCAAGCGCACTTCCTTTGGAAGGGGCGACAAGTCGTAGTAAAAAATCTTGCTTGAACCAGTGGAAAGCGCGAAGTTGGGTGGAGGAGAACGGTTGAACACGTTGGGCGCGGTCTTCTGCAACACTTCAAGGCAGCGGCTCACCTTCTGCCCGGCATAAGAGTCCAACGGAACCTTGTGCAACAATTCGGCTATTGTTGACGGAAGCGAGCGCAGCCCCTTGAGCACCGCGGCCGCTTCAACCCCGAGCCCCATGCATTCCGCGAAGAAAACAGGGTCAATTCGCGACAAGTCAATGAAAAAATCCTTTCCGGGCACGCGGCTCTCGAACGGGGAATCCACCCACAACGCCCCCGACTCCTCCAGCCACTCTTTTGGAGGCGAAAAGTTCTTGAGTGCCTCCAACCGCTTCGTGGAATCAAATATTATGCAGGGCACGCCCGAAACCAGCGCGTTCTCGCACGTAACCGTCAATGCCTTCAAGCGCTCCTCCTTCAACCCTCCGACCACGATCAGGGAAAGCGAATCCGAATAAACGTTTTCATCCCCCGCCTTGCCAAGGGATGGGTGCGCGTGCGGCTTCAACTCCACCTTCGCCGAAGGCGAGAACGAAAACAATGAGAACGGGTCGCCAAGGAGAGCCTCCCTGGCGCCGGGGTCGGCCCCGTCATCCAGGACTTCACCCTTGGTACCCTCGAGTTGCATCGCCTTCAACTCGTTGTACTGACTCTTGATTGCCGCGAAGAGTTCGCGCTGGTTGAATGAGACGTAAGCCGGCTTTGCTTCAAGCAAGGCGTAGGCGAGTTGCTGGTTGCCGGTCTTCTTCAATACCACGGTTTCCGCGTTGGCGGGGAGGTACTTCGAGTCGTGCAACAGGAAGACGCGCTTCATCAAAACCAGCACTCCCGTCACGGTCTTGTCCTTGTTCTCCTCGAACAAGGAGAGCAAAAGCATTCCTTCGGCGTTCTCGTAAAGCGTGACAGGGTGCGAAGCCCACTTGCCCGAGGCGAGTTGCTCCCACGGCCCGCAGGGAAGGTTCAAATCCATACCCTTATAGGAAGTAAACTCCCCCTAAAAAAGATTTTTAACCGATGAATGAGTTACTGATTCATGCCAAACGTGAAAGAAATAGTCACAAAAATGCTTGAGCGCGGCATGTCTGCCGACGAAGTCAAGTCCAACCTCAAACAACTCGGCTTCGCCAACGCCGACCAAATACTCGCCGAAGTCCAGGGCGGCGGGAAAAACAAAGGCAGCGCGCCAATTGGTTTCTCAGTGACCAGCATTGACGAATCAGGCGAGGAAAAGGAGTTGAACATGCTGGCGAGCCAGGGCGCCGGAGAAGCGCCCGCCGAGGTGACCACGGGCTCCTACGACTCCGTGAAAATCGCTAAACAACTGGACGACGCCATTGGCCTCATGAAAAGCATTGAAAAGCTCAACAAGCAGATTTTGAAGGCAAACCAGGACATCCTCAACAAGCTCGGAAAATAGCCCCCCAACAAACCTTTAAATAGTTGTAACTTTACAGTAGTAACACGTATCTGGTGGTTTGTTTGGGTCAAGACATGGTCGCAATTCTCATGGGCGTCCTGGTCCTGTTATTCGTCTTGGACGCCTCTTATGGCGTGAGCACCGCTTCGGTGATAAACGGGGCAGCAAACGCCTTGAATCCCGTCCATTTCCTGAACGCCACAATCAGCTCGGCAGGACACGGGTTCTGGGGCGTTCTGGCAGCCGTGGCGGCAATTGCCTTGGTTGCCTATGCGGGCGGGTTCGCGGTTTCCTCAATAGGACTTGAAAACACGTTGATGGCCGGCGCATTCCTCTTGTTCTTGTTGCTAGTGGTCTAACGTTTCCGGTGAACCAATTCAATTACCTGGGGCTCGTCCTTTTTTTCATCCTTTTTTCCGCCTCCGAGAAACAAGGAGCCCAAGGCCTTCCCGAACCAGTTGATTATCTTCCCGAAGGCAGAACCCATTCCCTCCAAGCCCGCGTTGGAGCCGCCTTTCTTGGTTGAAGCAGACGGCCCCGAACCACTTGAAAAGGCGGAGGACACAACCACCAGAATAATTGCGATGAGGCAAAGGAACGCGATGAAACCCATGGCCGCCGAAGTGAAGTAAAAGAATCCCAGCAAGAGCAGCAACAAAGCGGTCACGTTCACCCGAACCCGCCCCCGTACGCGGGCTTGTCATCGCCTCCGCGAACAATCAGCAAGACGACCACGACGAGCGCACCCACGACAACGTAAATCGTGTTCTCCCCGAAGTTCATTGAGCCGGCGGCTAGCGCCAGCACGAGGCCCACCACCGCGGCAAGCAGCAACAACTTTGTTTTGGAGGACGCCAGCAACAACAAGAAGAGCACGGCAGTAAGCCAGTAAATCTGCGCTTTAGCCGCCAAAAGCATTAACACGATTATGAAGAGGAACGTGAAATCCATTTTATTTGCCCCACTCCCACGGCTTTACCTCGCCGAACGCGCCCCACAAGAAGAGCACTGCGAAAAGCGTGTACCTAAACCATTCGTAGGGGATGACCACTATGAAGACCACTATCACGGTTACTATCAGCGCGAGGAACGGCGAGTTGATGAAGCCGCTCGACAACTTGTTGTACAACCCGAAGAACACGAGTATCAAGACGATTAGGCTGAACGCCTCCCAGAAGCCGAGCAGCAACGGAAACATGGAATTATTTTCGCTTTTTCTTCTTTAAAGGCCTGCGTTTGGCCTTGTTTCCGGCTGGCTTGACGCCCAGGAATTCCCCGACGCCTCCTTCAACGTCGCGGAACAGGCGCCGCCAGTTGACCAGCAACTCGCCTTCGTACAGCAAGCCGAGCGCGAGCACCCCGAAAAGGAATCCCGTCATGAACCACGAGAACAGCTTGTCGGACAACAAGAACGCGCCTTGCGAACCCGCTTCAACGAAGAAAAAGTATTTCCCGTTCAACAAGTCGTACACGTAGGCGGAAACGGAGAGCGCCAGCAAAATCACTATCACGCGCCACTTCCAGCTGAAGTACTGCACGCGCTTGCGCCCCAGGTAAGTGTAATAATCCAGCAAACCACCCAACTTTTTTCCAGCCACTGCAATCCCCCCACTCAATCTATGTTGTATTTTTGCCTCACCGTCAAATCCGTGCGCTCAAAACGGCTCGGAAAAAACGTGTTGAACAGCTGCGAGACCACGGGCATCAGCCACAGGACTCCAGAAGTCAGGATGACCCACCCGATGACGCCAAAAGAACCGAAAAAAGGGTGCTCAAGCACCAGATAGTAAACCAGTATGCCTCCCACTGCCAGCGTGAGCAGAGGGGAAAACGCGAGGTGGTCGCGCGTCCACGAGTAATACCACCACGCAATGAAAATCAGCCAAAGCCACCACGCATAGGTTATGAGGTTCCACAACTCGCCTAGGAAGAAAATCAACCCAAACGCCTCCTCTGGCTCGCCTCGGCAAAAAATTCCTCGCTCGCGGGACCAGCAATGGCCTTCTGAAACGGTTTTGAAGCGCGCTCGTATTCAGCCGACGAAATCTCGCCTTCTCTAAGGGCCTGCTGCAATTCCCCGAGGCGTTGCTGCGCCTTGACCTGCTCTTCCTTTACGAACCGGTCGCCGCCGTGCTGATAGCCGAGGAACGGCATCAAGCCGAACTGGATGAACATCTGCAGGTGCGAGCCGAGCACCACGAACAACAAGAAGAACGCGGCGAGCAGGGTTACCGACAACCCGTGCAGGAATATCACGTAAGCCGAGGCAACCGTGGCCAGACCCATCAACAGCTGCGCGTCCCGGAAAGTCATGTAAATCCAGAACATCAGGTAAGAGAAAACAATTACCTGTAACACGAAGTACAACTCGTTCATCGTGGACAGGATTCCCGCCGCGAAAATCAGAAGAACCCCCTCGCTACGAGCAGGACCCCCAGCAAGATCAGGCTCGCCATGAAGTACTTGAACGCCCGCCTCCAATTCGCGTAAAACGAGCCGCGGCCCGCAAAATCCTCCAACGCACTCTCGCCCACGAGAATCGCGGAACGGCACGCCAACGCCTGCGGCACGAAGAACAACAAGTCAAAAGCCGGCAGTGCGTGAAGCGAAAACAGCGACCCGTACTTGAGGCCTTCAACGGCCAGCGCCAGGGGCGCCGCAAAACCGAAGAACAACAGCGACGTGATGAACACGAAGAAATACGAGTTGGTTATGGATGCGAACTCGCCGACCTTGAAGTGGTAGGGCGCCTCAAAACAATACTCCGAACCCGGGTTGGAAACGTTGTACAAGTAAACCGAGAAAAAGCAGGCAACGAACAACGCGCCCGAAAGCACTACGAGTTTATCCATCGCAAATTTAACTCCGAAACCACTTAAATAGTTATATCATGATTCACGACTACGAGCCCCTCATCAAGGACGAATGCTCGCTCGCCATGAAGGAGCCCACGAAAAAAGCCGCGCAAATAATCGCCGACGCGATTCACGCAAACAAAAAAATACTCGTGCGCTACCACGACGACTGCGACGGCGTGTGCAGCGCCCTCCTCCTGGAATCCGCAATTAAACGCTACTCGGAGGACGCACACCCCGTGATGAAGCAAGGCGACTCCGCCGTGTACGCCGAAGAAGACGCGAAATACGATTTCCAACGCCTGGAAGGGGAGGAACGCCCCCTGATTGTTTTATTGGACCACGGCGCCAACTCCGAGAGTTTAAAAGGCGTTGCCTTCGCCGCGTCATTCGCCGGCGTCCTCATCATAGACCACCATCCCCCGCACGAGGAAACTATTAAAGCCGCCTCGCATTACCTGGGACCCTTCAAATACGGCGGCGGCTCCCAACACTGCGCCGCCCTCTTATGCCACGGCGTGGCGCAAGCACTCACCAACAGCGCCGAAGAAAACTACGCGTGGTACGCCTTGGACGCCGACCACAGCCCCCTCTCCAAGCAACACTTCAAGGAATCCGTGGTAATCGACTACCTCGCCGTCACCCTTGAACGCCCCAAGCCAAGCAAATACCTGGAAGTCCTGGAAAACCCGACCGCAGTCCAGGCCTGCTACTTGCGCGCCGTGAACGCGGTGAAAGCCGCGCTGGAACGCGCGAAAAGCAGGATGCACTCAATCCACACCAAAAAATTTTCTTTCTATTTACTGGACGTTGACTTCCTGGAAAAAGGGGGTTACCCATCAAAGGGAAAAATCGTGAACGCCTTCCAAGACGAGCACGAGGAAGAGGACTGCGTGAGCATCGCCTACGGCGACACCACCGCCTTGTTCCGCGTGAGTTGCGGCGCCCACGAAAAGGGCTTCAAGGCAAACAAGTTTATTGATGAACTCAAGGCGCGCCTGCCCAACAAAATCTTTTCCGGAGGCGGACACGAACAAGCCGCCAGCATGCGCTTCAAAAAAGGCGCTTTAAACGAAGTCCTGGAAGAAATAGGAAAACTCATTCAAACTCGGTAAACCTGCACCATTGGAACGCCTTGCACGCGCCTCACGCACGACGCGTCCGCGAATTTCCCCAGCGCGGCAACCGCTTTTTCGCCTACCGCGTTCACGTTTGACTCCTCGTCCAACAACGCCTTGACTTCCGCCGCTGTCACGCGCTCGCCCTCGTAAAACGAGCGGTAAGCACTCAAGTCAACCACGACATCGCCTTCGCGCAAAACGCGGCCCAGCAACCCGGCATCGCAAATCGCAACCACCCGCGCAACACTCCCGTCCGGGCGCGGCCTCTCGTGAACCTTCGCAAACACAACCAATAATAAAAAAAGCGGATATTTAAAACAAGGCAACCGAATTGATTAGTGGGAAAGGGCTGGAGGAAACTGGTTGAAAGAAGCTACCCAGTTTTACTCGTGCACTTCCTGTGCCGGGGAGTGGTGAACGAATACGTTGAAAGGGTTCTGGGTTGCGACCTGGGATGCAAGAAATACTTGTACTTGGACAAGGAAGTCTTCATGGAGGAAGACAACTTTGAAGCCCTTCAAACAAAGCTAGTTGAAAAAATAGAGGAGAACGGAGTCGGCCTCCTATCGGAGTTCGCCGAAAAATGGAGGGAAAAAACAGGGGAATTAATTGCCCTTGCCCAAGACGTCAATGAATCCGCAGAAACCAAGACGGACGCGGAACTGGCGGACCTCTTCAAAAAATTCGCAAACAAGAACTATGAGGCGTCCACCTCCATGTTGCTGCCCTTAGAAATACAGGAATTCCTTGAAAAAAGAATTAGAGGCATGCTCGAGTCTAGGGGCGAAGGAAACGTGGAGCAAAAACTGGCAGTTCTAACCGCCCCCGAAAAAGTCGCTGAAAATGCCAGAGAATTCGAAGCCCTCCTATGCTTGGCCGCAAAAACAAGAGCGGCGAACTTGAAACTCTATGACTTGAACCAGGAAACCCTTGATTCAATTGACGGGCACATACGAGGATTCGGCTGGATCAACGCCGGGGGTTTTGAAGGAAACCCATGGACAAGAAAGCAAATCATTGAAAGGATGAGGGCGTTGAAAAACGACCCGCAAAAAGCCTTGGAAGAAATGCGAGAAGGGAAGCGGGCCAACAAGGAGGAAGCCGAAAAACTAATGAAGAAACTCGGGTTAAACTACGAAGAGGAAACCATAATCAAAATTACCAAGGAATACCTTTTCATCAAGACCATGCGAATGAACGCATTCATGAAGGCGAATTTCATTGCGCGTCCCTTCCTCTCGGAGATTGCGAGTAGGACGCACATCGGCTTCTTCGACCTGGTTTACCTGACCCCTGAAGAAATAACTGATTACCTGGAAAAAAGGACGGAGCCCGACAAAAAAAAGCTGGAGGAAAGAAAACGCGGCTACGGCGTTTTAATCCTGGAAAACGAAGCCCGCACATTTGAAGGGAGGGACCTGCAAAACTTCAAAAAACAATTCCTTGTTGAGGAAGGTTCGAGACAAGTGCAGGAATTGAAGGGAAAAACCGCGTTCAAAGGAGTGAAAAAAGGCATTGTAAAAATCGTGAAAGGCATATCCGACCTGGCGAAGGTCCGGCAAGGCGACGTAATGGTGACGCCGATGACCGAACCCAAATTCGTTCCGGCCATGGAACGGGCGGCGGCATTCGTCACGGACGAGGGTGGAATCCTCTGCCACGCCGCAATAGTTGCACGTGAAATGAGCAAGCCCTGCGTTACCGCAACCAAAAACGCTACGAAGGTATTGAAGGACGGCGATTTGGTGGAAGTGGACGCAAACAACGGCGTGGTAAGAATCCTTGAACGGGCTTGAACCGCAAGACAAAACGTTTTAGTATCACTCCCGCGCTAACAACGGTGCGGAACGTGCAGGAATAGCAAATGCCCATCTTTTTCTTTCAAAAAAGAAAAAGCTAGGCGCACCAAAAAGAAACGTTTTAGTATCACTCACACACTAACAACGATGCGGAACGTGCAGGGGTAGCAAAGCCTGGTCAAATGCGATGGACTCAAGGTCTCCGGGTTGAGCAACCCGCGATGTGTTATCCATTCCGCTAGCGGTTCGAGGGTTCGAATGCCCATCTTTTCTTTTGTAAAAGAAAAGCTAGGCGCACCAAAAGAAAACTCGGCTGAGAATCCCTCCCCCTGCATCCATTTTATGCTAGCTGAAGCTAGGCGATGAATTTTAAGCGGCGTTCTAAAATTTGCAGCGCTTTAAAGTTTCTTCAAGGTCTTCGCGCGCGGGCCGCGCTCGCCGGATTCAACCTCGTATTCCACGGAGTCGCCGGGCGTGAGAGCCGCGCCGCCTTCAATCGCGGACTTGTGCACGTAGACGTCCTTGCCGTCGTCGCCCGTGACGAACCCGAAACCGCGCTCGGAATTAAACATCTTTACTTTCCCTTTCATCCTATATCACCTTCTTGGCGTTTTGCTTTTGAATGCAGACTCAACACTATTTGCCCTACGGCAAGACCGAGCAGCATCAATAAGTTCATACGATTTTTAGCGGTCACAGAATAAAAGCGTTCGCAGCGGACGGCGTGGCAGTCACCGGCACGGAGACGACCGATACAAGCGTGACTATTACTTACACGCAGCCCGTGACGGACGACCCCGAAGACGTTTACGCGACCTGGGCATACCTCTTCAGCACCGCCCTGGAAAGCGCGCCCAACCCCGA
The DNA here is from genome assembly GCA_002499405.1 of Candidatus Micrarchaeota archaeon UBA95. Classification (GTDB taxonomy): domain Archaea; phylum Micrarchaeota; class Micrarchaeia; order Norongarragalinales; family Norongarragalinaceae; genus UBA95. The sequence continues at coordinate 16,096 of DALH01000056.1, forward strand.
CCAAATAGAGACTCTGATTATCATCTGCAACTTTGAGGACGGCGAGAAGGTGAGGGTTTCCAGCGACCCGCAAACCGTCAAGAAATTCTTGGACGGCGAAATTGACGCGTGGGAATTCCTTTACAAACTTGACATGGAACCGCTGACCAAGGGCCCCCTGATATGGGAGGGCTGAAAACCATTTTAATAACCGCCGCATAAATGCATTCATGCGCAAGGTAACGCTCTTCGTCGTCGCTGTCGCCGCAGTCATGCTCGCGGCCGGCTTGTTCTTCGCCCCGCAGTTGCCGGAGCAAATGCCGTCGCACTGGAACGCGGCCGGGCAGGTGGACGGCTATATGCCAAAGGACTGGCACGTTTACGGGTTCCCAATTGCAACGCTCTTGCTTGGCTTGCTCCTGGTCTACTTACCCGAAATAGACCCACTCAAGAAGAACGTGAAAAAATTCCGCGAGGAATACGACTTGTTCACCGCGTTCTTCGCGGCGTTTCTGGCATTCCTTTACGGGGTAACCCTGGCGTGGGGCCTCGGATACGAATTCCCAATGAACCTCGCCGTGCTCCCTGCAATCGCCGGGCTGTTATACGTGTCAGCCGAGTTAATGGAGAAAAGCCAGCGCAACTGGTTCATCGGCGTGAAAACCCCGTGGACGCTTAGCAGCGACCGCGTGTGGAGGAAGACGCACGATTTGGCGGCGAAAATGTTCAAGGGTTTTGCCTTCGCGTTCCTCGCCTTGTTGTTTTACCCGCAGGCAATGCTCGCCGTAATGCTCGTCCTCCTCAGCGGCATCGCAATCATAATCGTTTACTCTTACCTGGCGTACAAAGAAGAACAAAAATGAAATTGCCGCAATTAAAACAGGTTAAAGCGTACGGGCGCAAACAAGGGTTGCGCGCCAAAAAAGCAATTAAACGCTTTGAATCGTTGGCGCGCTTGTTGAAGAAACGAGATTACAAGAAAGTGGACGAATTCTTTTTCTCGCGCGAAGAACTCCCGTTCTCCGGCAAGGAGTATTGGTTCATGAACTTCGTTTCAAACAAAGGCGACAAAACCCAGTTGGTGCTCACGTTTGGAAGGTCTGAGTTGCCGATGAGCATTAATGAACGCGTTGATTTGAATGGAAGTGTAGCCGCGGTTGGCTGGCTGTACAACGGAAAAAAGAAGGTGCTCTGGGATAAAGCGATGAAATTAACGCAGGAAAAAAGGGGGTTGAAAACCAAAGAATTCTCTTTTACCGGGTCCTACCCGGCATATGAACTGCAAATAGGGAAAAACACGTTGTTGAAGATGAAAAAAAGGCGGAAGGGCGCCGGCTACGAGATAACCAACACGTTCGTCAGGTCTCTCGGCGTGGGTTTAATCAACCTCTACGTCGACGTCAGCGGCGTGCTCGACGGTAAAAGGTTTACCGGCTCGGGATACGTGCAAAAAGTCGCGGCAATAACCCCTTTCATTCCGTGGAGATGGGTTCGCATCTCCTTTCAAAACGGGGCCATACTCGATTTTTTTGCTCCCCGCATCCCGGTAGCAGAACGCGAGTTCATGTCTTCCGCAACTTTTTTCGACGGCAAAAAAAAGCATGCGTTGAAGAATACGACGCTCAAAAAACTGGCTGGTGACCGGTGGTTGTTGAGCGGGGACGGGTTCGCCGCGTATTTGCGTTCGTATGCTTTCAAGCCGTTCGTGTTGCGCGGCGTGGGAGAATTCCATTACGACGAGTACTTCGTGGAATGCCTCGACTTCCATTACAAGAACAAAGAATTCGGGAAGGGAATCGGAATCGTTGAAGACGCTTACGGACTAATCGTTTAGTGCTTCCAGGCCCGGCAGTTTCCTGCCCGCAAGGAATTCCAGCATCGCGCCGCCCGAAGTAGAGACGTAGCCGAAGCGTGACGCGCGAACCCCCAACTTTTTCAATGCCGTGCCCGTGTCCCCGCCGCCAACCACGGTAAAGCCCTTGCACGAGGCAACTGCCTTGAAGAGTTGTTGCGTGCCCGCCTCAAAGCACGGCTTTTCATACATTCCCGCGGGCCCCTTCACGAAAACCGTTGCCGAATCACGGATTATTTTCTTGAACCCCTTGATCGTGCGCGAGCCCACGTCGAAAACGGGTTTGCCCACCTTGGGAACCTGCTCCAAGTCCAGCTCCACGCGGAACCCGTCCTTGTCCTCAAAAGCGAAGTCCTCGGGCAAAACTATTTTCTCGCCGTATTCCTCCAACAACTTCTTGAACCTCGGCAGGTGCTGCGTGAAACCCTTTTCTTCCAGGAACCCCTTCTTCGCGCCCAGGTCCACACCCTTCGCGAGAAGGAAGAGTTCGCCTGCCACCCCCGAACAAAGCACGCGGTCCACGGTGCCGCCGGGTAGAGACGTTTCAAGCAGGGAAAGCACTTCCTCCATTTTCGCGCCGCCCAAGCAGTAGGTCACGGGCCGCTCCGGCATCTTGAGTTTAGACAATGCTTCAAACTCCTTGGCCAAGGCGCGCCCCGCAAAACATGGCAGGACGCCTGAAAAGCCGACTACCGAGGTGTGCGGCCGGTGCGCGACCGAGAAGGCGTCCAGCACGAACGCGTCCGCCACGCCGGATAATTGTTTAACCATCAAGGTTTCGGGGGAACCAAGGTCTTCTTCGGCGTAAAAACGCGTGTTTTCCAGCAGGAAGATTTTCCCGTTAGTCATCTTCGCTATCTTGGACAGGACGCGCTCCGAAAAGAGTTCGTCAAAAAATTTGACTTTGCGTTTGGCGCTCTTGCCGAAAACCTTGGCGTGGCCCTTCAAGGAAGCAAAATCCTTCTTGCCTGGGCGCCCCTGGTGCGCCAGCAAAACCACTTTCGCGCCCTTGGACGACAACTCGCGCACGGTTTCGGCGTGCACTTCAAAACGCGGCCCCCCAACTACTTTGCCTCCTTCAATTGAGGAGTTCAAGTCCACCCTGACGAGGAGCGTCTTCCCCTTGACGTCGCCCAGTTCGTCCAAACCATTCATGAAGACAACAAGCGAAAACGGATTAAAATGCATTCCCCTAATGCGTGCGTGAAATGGTACGACTTGAACATTAAGGAATCCTTCAAGGTGCTTGACTCTTCAGAGAACGGGTTGAGCGACGAAGAAGCGGCGGCACGCCTGAAAGAACACGGTAAAAACCGCTTGACTGAAACCAAGCGAGCCGGGCCAATAAGGATGTTCTTGCAGCAATTCACGAGTTTCCTCATCCTCTTGTTAATGGCAGCGGCAATTGTTTCCGCACTCATCGGCGAATTCCTGGACGCGGCCGCAATAGCCGCGATACTCGTCTTGAACGCGGTCCTCGGATTCGTGCAGGAACACCGCGCCGAAAAAGCAATTGAAGCGTTGAAGGCGTTGGCAGCGCCGAAGGCGCGGGTTGTACGCGGCGGAGTTGAAAAAGAGGTTGACTCGGCGTTCCTCGTGCCCGGAGACGTGATAATCGTGGGGGAGGGCGACCGCGTTCCCGCGGACTGCCGCTTAATAGAAAGCATATCCATTTACTGCGATGAATCCGCGTTGACGGGCGAAAGCATTCCAGTTCCCAAGCAAACAAAGGAATTGCGTGACGGGGTGCCGCTGGCGGAGCGCTCCAACCTCTTGAATTCCGGAGCCGTGGTCACGCGCGGCCGCGGGCGCGCAATAGTCGTGCGCACGGGAATGAACACGGAGGTCGGCGCCATCGCCAGCCTCGTCCAGTCAACGGAGAGGGAGGAAACGCCGCTCCAAAAACAGTTGGAAGGCGTGGGAAAAAGCTTGGGGGTGGCCGCGCTCTCGGCTTGCATAATAATCTTCGCAATAGGCGTGTTCAAAGGCGAGCCGCTCATGAACATGTTCTTGACCAGCGTCACGCTCGCCGTAGCCGCCATACCCGAAGGCCTGCCCGCGGTTGTCACGATTACGCTCGCAGTCGGCGTCAAACGCATGGCAAAACGCGGCTCCATAATCCGGAAGCTTCCCGCAGTTGAAACCCTGGGCGCCGCCACCGTTATTTGCAGCGACAAGACGGGCACGTTCACCAGGAACGAGATGACCGTGCGAGTGATTTGGGACGGCGAAGACCACGAAGTCACCGGAAGGGGCTACTCGCTTGACGGCGAAGTGGGCAACGCAAGCGCGCGGACCGCCGCATTGCTGGAGACCGCCGCGCTCTGCAACAACGCTTCCCTCGTGGAGGAAGGCGGAGTGATGAAGGTGCTGGGAGACCCGACCGAGGCCTGCCTGCTGGTGGCGGCCGCCAAGGCCGGCGTTAACTACACGAATGCGCGCAACAACAACCACTTCGTATCCGAAGTGCCGTTCTCGTCTGAGAGGAAGATGATGACGGTAGTGCGCAGGCACGGCTCAAGGGAGGTGGTGCACTGCAAGGGCGCGCCCGAAGTCCTCCTGGAAAAGTGCACGCACTACCTGGAAGACGGGAAAACCAGGCCGTTGACTGACGCTGCGCGCAGGCGCATCCTCGAAAAAAACAAGGAGTTCGCGTCCAAAACCATGCGCGTCCTGGCGTTCGCGCAAAAAGAGGGCGCGGGAAGCGACCCGGAAAAAGACCTCATCTTCCTCGGCTTGGCCGGAATGAACGACCCGCCGCGCCCCGAGGCAAAAGAAGCGGTCGCCTTGTGCCAACAAGCCGGAATCCGCGTGGTAATGATTACGGGCGACAACGTGGAAACCGCGAAAGCAGTTGCAGGCGAACTCGGGTTGAAAGGCGAAGCAATCGAGGGAGGAGGCATAGATGCCTTAAGCGAAAATGAGTTCTCGCAAGCAGTCCGAAAAACCAATGTTTACGCGCGCGTCTCGCCCGAACACAAGCTGCGCATAGTGAACGCGTTGAAGGAGTTGGGCGAAGTTGTTGCGGTGACCGGGGACGGCGTAAACGACGCGCCCGCAATCAAGCGCGCGGACATTGGCGTTTCAATGGGGATAACGGGCACGGACGTAACCAAGGAAGCAAGCGACATGGTGGTCGCCGACGACAACTTCGCGAGCATCGTTGCCGCCGTGGAGGAGGGCAGGACGATTTACGCGAACATCGCCAAAGCGGCGCGCTACCTCATGTCGTGCAACGTCGGAGAAATATTCACCGTGTTCGTGGCAATACTGTTCGGACCGGGGGCGCCGCTGCTGCCCCTGCAAATACTCTGGATGAACCTCGCCACGGACAGCCTGCCGGCGCTCGCCCTCGCCGTGGAACCGGCGGAAAAGGACTTGATGAAGAGGAAGCCGAGAAAAAGGGACGAGGCAATACTTGGAAAACACAACGCGCTCCAAATACTTGGCTTCGGCTTGATTGTCTGCATCGGGACCCTGGCGGCTTATTACTGGTTCCTGCCGCAAGGACTTGAAAAGGCGCGCACAATCGCCTTCACGACGATAATATTGTTCCAGATGTGGCTCGCCATTGACTTCCGTTCCTCGGAACCAATCTGGCGCACCGGATTCCTGAAAAACAAGTGGATGCTGGTCGCGGTTGGCGCAGCCGTAATCGCGCAAGTCGCCGTCATCTACCTGCCCGCAGCCCAAACCATATTCCAAACAGTTCCGTTGACCTTGGGCGACTGGGCCTTGGCCGTCGCAGCGTCATCAAGCATATTCGTGTTGTCGCAGGCGCACAAGGCAATGAAGCGTTGACGGAAAACAAACAAGGGCAACTTGCCCCCTCCCCGAATCAATGCGAGTTCTTGAGAATCAGGCGTTGTTCCGCGGCCGCCACGATGCACCGCGCGCAATCAATTGCGTCGCGGTTCACGGAAATGCTGTCAATCCCGTATTCAACGAGTTTTTCCGTGAAGTCCGGGTAATTTGAGGGCGCCTGGCCGCAAATCCCGACCTTCACGCCGTGCTCGTGGCACTCATCTATCACGCGGCGAATGCTTTTCAGGACCGCGGGGTCGCGCTCGTCAAAGTCCTCGGCAACCAGCGGCGAGTCGCGGTCCACGCCGAGCAGCAACTGCGTCAAGTCGTTGGAGCCGATGCTCATGAATGACACGCCGGCCTCGCAAAACTCTTTTGCGAGCACAACGTTTGACGGCACCTCGCACATCATTCCGAACTCGAAGTCGCGTGAAGCAAACAACCCCGCTTCCTCAACCATTTTGCGGCAGACCCTCAAATCGTTGACCGTGCGCACGAACGGAATCATGAGCTTCAGGTTCCTGAGGCCGTACTTGTTGCGCACGCGTTCAATTGCCTTCAACTCCATTTTGAAGATTGCGGGGTCCTTCACGTACCTGAAACAGCCGCGGAACCCAATCATCGGGTTCTCCTCCTCGGGCTCGAATTCCTCGCCGCCGTCAAGGTTGCGGTACTCGTTGGTCTTGAAGTCGTTGGCGCGGTAAATCACGGGCCGCGGGTTGAACGCGGCGCAAACCTTGCGCAAACCCTTTGCAAGTGCCGCGACGAACTCTTCCTCCCGGCCCTCCTTAATCATTTTCCGCGGGTGTTCTCCTAGCGCGGCAATCATGAATTCGGCGCGCATCAACCCCACGCCGTCAACTTCGCGTTG
>DALH01000006.1 GCA_002499405.1 Candidatus Micrarchaeota archaeon UBA95
AAGTAATAGGCAAGGGTTATGCAGATGAGGCCGAGCCCCACCGCGCTCAGCGAGGTTACGAGGCCAGAGGAAAAACCGGTTTCAAGGGCTTCGCGCAGTGAACGCGTTGCGGCTTGAGCAGTGCGCGCGTTTGCCTTGGTTGAATTGCTCAAGCCGACAAACCCGATTAGAGCCGACGAGAACGCGCCAACGAGAAAAGCAATTGCGGTTCCCAAACCAACGAGTTGCCACAACGCGATTGCCGCGAACGCGACGAAGACTGCGATGGCGGCGTACTCGCGTTTTAAGTAGGCGGTCGCGCCCTCGCGCACGGCATTTGAAATGAAGCGCATTTTTTGGGTTCCGGAGTCAAGTGACCTGAGCCGCATCCAGATTGCGAGCGCGCTCGCAAGCGCGAACAAGCCGGCTCCCAAGACGACCAATAATTCTGGTTCCATGTGTTTGCATCACGGCGTTTACAGCTTGATTTTGTCGCCCACGGCGGGCGCGAACGCGTCGTAACCCTCGTTTTTGAGTTCCTCGGCAAAGTCCTTGCACGCGTCGCCGTGCACGCACACCACTTTTTCGGGGTTCACGGCGTCCACGTAGTTGAACAATTCTATTCTGCCGGAGTGCGCCGAAAAGTCAAAGTGTTTGACCGGCAATTGGATGACTTTCTCAATTCCTTCGGAGCGAACCCTTCCCTCGTTGACGAGCGAGTAGCCGTTGGTTCCCTCAACCTGATAGCCCGTCAAGAGGACGACCGCGCTGTTTTTCTGGTTGCACTTGTCCAGGTAGCTCAGCATGGGCCCCCCGTCAAGCATTCCCGCGGTTGAAACTATTACGCTTGGCTCGCGGAACGCTTTTTTCTCGTCGCTCTTGCCTTGAATGATGGTTACGTTGCGCATGGTTTCAGCAAAGTTTTCGGGCGACTTGATGTAGGACGGGTAATCCATTATGATGTCGCACACCTTCTTGCCCATGCCGTTCACGAACACGGGCGCTTTCGTGTGCGCGCGCAACACTTCCAGGACTTCCTGGGTGCGGCCAACTGCGAAGGCGGGCACGAGCACGGTCAAGCCGTCACCCAGCGCTTTTTCCACTTCGCGCGCAAACGCTTTTTCCACGTCCTTGCGCGGCTCGTGGTCGCGTTGCGCGTAAGTGCTTTCAATGATTAGCACGTCGGCTTTCACGGGTTTGGCCGGGTGATGCAGGCGGGTGTAACCCGTGTTGAAGTCGCCCGTGTACAACACCTTTCTCTTCCCTTTCTTGAACAGGATTTGCGCGCTTCCGGGCACGTGGCCTGCGTCAAGGAACCGGAAATTGGAGCCGTCCTTGAACTCGTAGTCCTCGTCGTATCCCAGGCACGCCAAGTGCTTGTCCAACTGCTTCACGTTTTGGCTGGCGTAAGGCAGCTGCTTGTTTTCGGCTCTAGCGATTTTCTCGGAGTCGGCGAGCAGTAAATCCATTATGGGCCGCGTTGGATAAGTGCAAAACGTTTTGGGCGCGTTCCGCTTGTACAGCAGGGGCGCGCAGCCGGAGTGGTCCAGGTGTGCGTGCGTGATTATTCCGACGTCAACTTTTCCGGGGATGACGGGCCCCTCGTTGTGGTCGTGCACCTTCATTCCGCAGTCCATTACGATGCGGAGTTCGCCGGTGTCCAAAAGGAAGCAACTCTTCCCGACCTCTTGAGAGCCGCCTAAGCAATGTAAGTCCATGAATGTTTTTGGCGGACAAACTTATTAAATCCGAGGGCGCTTTTGGGGGGCACCTTATTTTAAACGCTGTTGCCTCATTCTTGGGTGATGAGTTGAATGACGAAGTTTGTTGTGCTGGTTGACGAATCAGGCAAGCCCACAGGTCTTGAAGAAAAGATGGCAGCGCACGAAAAGGGATTGTTGCATGCGGCATTCTCGATTTTCGTTTTCAACAAGGAGGGTGAATTCCTGCTGCAGAGGCGCGCCGCCTCAAAATACCATTCCGGCGGCTTGTGGACGAACACGTGCTGCAGCCATCCGCGCAAGGGCGAGGACGCAGCCAGGGGGGCGCACCGGAGATTGCGCGAGGAAATGGGTTTTGATTGCCCGTTGCGCGAGGTTTATTCCTTCACTTATAAGGCAAAGCTTGACCACGGCTTGACGGAACACGAGTTCGACCACGTTTTCTTCGGCGATTACGACGGGCCCGTGAACCCGAATCTCGAGGAAGTGGATGAATACCGCTGGATAAGCCTTGATGCGCTGGAAAAGGAGGTCAAGGCGAAGCCCGGCGAGTTCACGGAATGGTTCAAGGTCACGCTACCCGAAATGCTTCGGCACAGGAAGAGCGCGAAGCGTTGAGTTGCGCGCCGCGGGCATCTTAATTCAGGTCAGCGGCTTTCAGTGCTTGTCGTCGTAATCGTTTCAGAATTTCCTGCAAGCACTCTTTCCCCTGCCAAGACGATTATTGGGAGCGTCATCTTAATGTCTTCTTCATGTTCTCGCATGCTTATTGATTTTTTTTCTTTCGCCGGTTTTGACTTAAAGAATTTTCGCATTTTTGTTAATCCTATTTCATCTATCTGTCCGCTTTCGAACCAAGCTCGCATGCTTACCCCAACGTTAAAACGGGTTTCAAAGACGATTCTCAGACCCGCGTTTTTTAAAAGTTTCCGCCACTCCTGGATTGCTGGAATGTTACATTTGTCGTCCAATTTCTCTTTTTGCCCACCTAGTTTTTGTTTTAGAGCATGGGAATCATTGATAATTTTTTTGTTTTCCTTATCACAAGTCATATCTACCAAGACTAGCAATCCATTTCGTTTTAGTTTGCTAGCAATTTTTTTGATTGTTTTGGGCTGGTCCTCTTTTCTTAGGTCTTTTAGGCCATAGCGTTCAATTATTACCGCATACTCGTCCGTTAACCGGTCAACATCTCGCACATCCATCTCAAAAACTTTTCGTTTGAATTTGCTTTCAACATCTTTGAGTTGTTTGCCTGACAAGTTAAGGAAATCGATTTTTACTTTGAATCCTTTCTTGTTAAGTTCTTCTGATACCGCAGAGCCAAACAAACCCGCGCCGCTCATTATTTCTAGAATTAATAATTCACGCGGTTTGCTCCATTTACTAATAGCGGTTACTGTGCCGTCAATACTGTCTCGGCGTATATATGCCTCTTGGGGCGTATGAGTGGTTCTCCGTGCGTACAACTCTTTGATTGATTTCAGGTTTCAACACCTTTCTTTATCAACCATTTTTCAAAGGTTGTGTCAGTTTCAAGTTTTACGCCTTCGCTTGAGATGCTTAACTCCATCGGTTTAACCTTCACTTCTTCATATCTTTTCCAAAATTTTTCTAGTTTTTTCTTGTTTTCCTTTGAGTTGCACCAGGCCGCTACCGCGTCTCCGCCGCCGGCGCCCGGCAAGCGCGATACAATCGCGCCATTCCGATTGCTTTCATCAAGGAGTTCGGTTGCGGCGTCCGATTCAACGTTCGCACCCATGCGTTTGCCCAGTTCCTTGGTTTTGGCGCGCGCGTCGTTGAACGCCTTAACGAATTCCTTGAACGCGGGGTGTTCAAGCGTCTCAAGCGCGGCGTCGTAGGCCGCGGAGTCCTTTTCGGCGAGTTCGTTGAGTTTCTTTATGGCTTCAATCGCCCGAATGTTCGCCTTGTTCAATTCGGAGAGAAATGCCCCGAATTCTTCCGGCTTCGCCTTCTTGTAGTCCTTGTATTTTGCAACCATTTCCCGCGTGCTCGTGCTTTCGCCCACGATATCTGCGAGCGCGGTTATGAAACCGCGCGGCACCGGAATATGCTCCGCCGAGTAGTCCCATTCCGCGTCAACGGCTTCCACCACGCCTTTGTCTTGGACGAGGGACGGCGAGTAGCGGGAATATGCGTGCCCGCCGAAGCACGCCGTCGCGATGTCAAACCCGCTGCCGACCTTGCCTTGGACCGTGGAGTGAACGTATTGGGCGAGTTTGTGAATCAGGTGAACGTCTTTTTTCACGTCGTAACCGTGTAAGACCATTATTGCGGCGGTGGCAGCCGCGGTAACCGCGGCGCTTGAGCCGAGACCCGTCTTGGTTTTGCCCAGGCCGAACGCGGGGTCGGTAATGGTGGTCAACTCGAATGCCTTTGTTTGCTTTCCCTTCGCTTTCAGGTAAATCAGGCAGTTTTCGGCAACGCTCTTGACGAATTCCATTGGTTTTTCGTTTTCATCCAATTCTTTTTTGAAAACGATTTTTTCGCCGTTGAATTCCGCATTCAAGTTGATTCCGAATTGCGGTATGTTGAATGAGATTTTTTCTGCTTCCTTTGCGCGCGCAAACACGCGCTTGTCCACGCCCGTGTTGTAACTGATGTTTGGTTGTTCAAGGACGGCGTAGCCGCCAATCCACATTATTTTTCCGGGGGCGGAAGTTATTGCCTGCATTTCACTCAACCACTATCCCGTTTTTTTCGGCGTCGTAATGATGTTTTTTCACGCTGCCGTCTTCTGCAATTAGGTGGCCATCGCTCAACTTCTTAGGCCCGGCGCCCACCTTGCAAACAACTGTTTTCTGGATGCCCTTTATCTTTGACAGCATCTCCTTGATTCCCTTGACTTGGTCTTCGGTGGTGTAAACGTGCGCGTTTGGCCCCGCGTCAAACGTGTAGGCGGCAACGATTTTGCCGGCGTTCTCGTTGTATTCGTGCACCGCGTAAATGATTTCCTTGCTGACGTCGTTCAGGTAAAGGATGGGCGGCCAGGTGTCCAGCATGACTGAATGCAGGTCGTTCGATTCCCTCATCACGAGTTCGCCGAACTTGTTGAAGTCCTTCGCCAGCACCGCGGCCTTGACATCCTCAATTACCTTGGGCAGGTATTGCTGGCGCGCCGAGTAAAGGGGGCTGGTTTCAATTGTTTGCTTCATCCCCGCGCGCGACGAAACCTTTTTTTCGCCGTGGTCTACAACTGCTATGACGTTCCTGATTTCGGGCCAATGGTTTTCGTCGGTCACTTGAATTGCGTAAGAGTCGCTTCCATCCTCTTTTTCGCCGCGCCTCCATTCAACGAATCCTCCGAGCACGGAGCGGCACGCGCTTCCGGAGCCGCGTCTCGCGAGTATTGACAATCCTTTTGAGTCGAGCCCGAGCCCAAGCACTTCGTTGGCGGCGCACGCGAGTGCGGCCATTCCCGAAGCCGAGGAAGCCATTCCCGCCGCGGTTGGAAAGCCGTTGATTGAAACCAGTTTTGCTTTTTCACTGGTTCCCGCGGCTTCGCGCACCGCGTCAAGCGCCTTGATTACTTTCTTCAATGCTTTTTCGTCAAGTTTTTCTCCGTTGATCCACGCCTCGTCTTCCTTGAATTCGGGCGAAAAAGCGAGGGTGGTGCGGGTTTTCAGGGTTTCGTCCATCGTGAACGACAGCGAGCCGTTGTTTGGGAGCATCAACTCTTCGTCGCGCTTGCCCCAGTACTTTACGACGGCGATGTTCGGCGTCGCCTCCACCGTAGCCAACCTCATTTCTGAACACACCCTACTGTTAGAATGCCGCGGGTTTTAAAGTATTTAACCATTTTTGTATTCAGGTGATTGATTGTGGGCAAAGGTTCAGGTTACGGCAAGGTAATATTGTTCGGCGAGCACTTCGTGGTTTACGGGTTGCCTGGAATTGCGTCCGCCGTGGGATTGACCACTGACGCGACCGCAGTCAAGTCGGGGAAAATGGCCGTGAAGGACGAGCGCAAGGGAACCGAAGGGTATTCTGACGCAAAGCGCGCGCACCAACTCGAATCCCTTGAACGTATGTTCGGCGCGATGGGTTTGAACGAAAAAGCGTTCGACATCTGGCTGGGCGGCGACCTGCCCGTGATGAGCGGAATCGGCGCTAGCGCGGCGAGCAGCGTTGCAATAGCGCGCGCGGTCTCCGAGGAGGCGGGCTTGGATTACGACGACGACAAAATCAATGAGATAGCTTACGAGATGGAGAAGGCGTTTGCGGGAAATCCTTCCGGGATTGACAATACTGTGGCGACTTACGGGGGCCTAATCTGGTTTGAGAAGAATTTGGCGGGCGGTCAAAATAAGATAGAAAAAATTCGGGCGCCTTCCGCCGTGGAAATAGTGATGGGTAATTCGGGCGTCGTCGCGGACACCAAGAAAATGGTTGAAGGAGTTGCCGAGCGCAGGAAGCAACACCCCGAAAAGTACGACGCGATTTTCAAGAAGGCGGAGGCGTTGGCGTTCAAGGCGCGCGAAGCACTTGAAAAAGGAGACATCGGGGCTGTGGGCGCCCTGATGGACGAGAACCACAAACTTCTGCAGGAGATTGAGGTTTCGTGCAAGGAGTTGGATGAACTCGTGGAAATCGCGAAGGCGAACGGCGCGCTCGGCGCAAAAGTCACGGGCGGCGGGGGAGGGGGCTGCATGGTCGCCTTGACGCCCGGCAAGGAACTTCAAGAGAGGGTTGCGCAGGCAATGGAGGGCCGCGGCTTCAAGGTTTTGAGAACGCGAATAGGCGTTTGAGATCGGTTTCCTATTTGCGGTGCTTGCCCCGAATGGATTCAAGTATTTTGCGTGCGTTGTCCGCCTTGATGTTTTTGCTTTCAACGAGTTTTTTCGCGACTTCATCCATCTCGCTTTCCTTTGCGCCGGCTTGAATTGCGATGGTTCGCGCGTGCAGGCGCATGTGGCCGCGGTTTATTCCCTCGGTTGCGAGCGCCTTCAGGGCCGCAAAGTTGTTGGCGAGGCCAACGCACGCCATTACTTCGGCGAGTTCGCGCGCGCTCTTTACCCCCAGCACTTTGAGGTTGGCTTGGGCTACCGGATTGAGTTTGATTGAGCCGCCCACGATGCCTACTGCCAGCGGCAGTTCAATGGTTCCCACGAGGTCGCCTTTTTCATTTACCTCGTATTTTGCGAGCGGCTCATGCCTGCCTGAGAGGGAGGCGTAGAAGTGTGCGCCCGCTTCCAGCGCACGCCAATCGTTGCCGGTGGCTATTGCCACGGCGTCTATTCCGTTCATTATTCCCTTGTTGTTCGTGCAACAACGGTAAACGTCTTTTTCCGCGAAGTCGTACGCCTTGAGGATTGCGTTAATCGTTTCCTCTCCGAGCACGCTCTTTGGGAAGGTCGCGCTTGCCTTGACGGTTCGATGAAGGCAGAGGTTGGTGAGGATGCACAAACCAGTTTTTTTTCCGGTGAGTTCCTCAAGTTTCTCCGATAATGCTTCGCACGCGGCGTTTACCGTGTTCGCGCCCATTGAGTCGCGCACGTCGTAAAGGAGGTGTGCAACGAGGTAGGGTCCGCTCCAATGCGTTTCAATTCTGCGGGCGCCGCCACCCCGCTTCTTCATGCTTGGGCTTTGTTCGTCAAGAAATGAGAGCAGCTCTTTTTCGTGTTCGCGAATGGTTTTCTCGGTTTCCTTGTCGGCGTTAAGGAATTGTATTTGGCCGTCCATTATTGGTTCGCTTGCTTCAGCCTTGAACCCGCCGCTGGCTCTCGCAATTTTCGCGGCGTTGGATGCAGCGGCAACAACCGAGGTCTCCTCTATTGCCATTGGAATCAGGATTTCGCGGCCGTTCACCACAAAGTTGGTTGCGATTCCCACGGGAAGGCGCGTGGTTGCAACCACGTTTTCAATCATTATGTTTGCGGCTTCCAGGTCGGTTTCCTTTGTTTTGGCGTAGTTTACTCCCATGGCTTCCTCAATTATTTTCCGCCGTTCCTTAATGCTCCTCTTGTAAAACCCACCAGTATCCATACTGTTGTTTTGGGTTTCTTTCAATAAAAAACTAATTCGCCGATTGACGTATGACCAATCGTTTATTAACGTTAGGTTTACTTTGGTTACTGCTATGTTTAATGGAGTGGGCATTACCGGTTATGGAACCTACGTCCCGCGCATGAGAATAAAAATTGAGGAGATAGCGCGGGTGTGGGGAAAGGACGGGGCTTCGTTAAGCAAATCCCTCAACATCAAGGAAAAGACGGTGGCGGCTTATGACGAGGATTCGTGCACTCTCGCGGTTGAAGCGGCGAGAGTTGCCTGTAGGAACGTTGACGCTTCCAAAATCGGTGCGGTCTTCGTCGGCTCGGAGAGTCCTCCTTATGCAGTGAAGCCGTCTTCCACGGTTGTTGCGGAGGCATTGGGGTCAACCCCCAACATGACGGCCGCGGACCTGGAATTTGCGTGTAAGGCAGGAACCGCGGGCATTCAGAGCGCTCTTGCAATGGTTGCCTGTGGAATGATTGAAAGCGGCCTTGCAATAGGTTCGGACACGGCTCAGGGGAGGCCGAATGACGTGCTTGAATTCAGTTCAGGGTCGGGGGCCGGGGCGATTCTAGTGGGAAAGGAGAAAGTGATTGCCTTGGTTGAAGCCACGTACTCTTTTTCAACGGATACGCCCGACTTCTGGCGCCGGAGCCACGCTGAATTCCCGAAACACGCGGGACGCTTCACAGGGAAGCCGGCTTACTTCAAGCACGTTGCTGGCGCAGCCAACCGGTTATTTCAGGAACTTGGGACCAAGGCGGAGGATTATGATTACGCGGTGTTCCATCAGCCAAACGGCCAATTCCCGTTGAAGGTCGGCGAACAACTGGGTTTTGAAAAGGAGAAGGTTTTGCCGGGGATGGTTACGCCGCTTATCGGTAACACTTACAGCGGCGCGACCATGATTGCGCTGTGTGCGGTTCTTGACGTTGCGAAGCCGGGTCAAAGAATTCTGGCGGTATCATATGGCAGCGGTGCAGGCAGCGACGCTTTTTCGTTGAGCGTAACCGATGAAATTGAAAACGCAAGGCAGCCCGTTCCGGTTTTCGAGCAGATTAAGGACAAGGAATACGTTGATTACGCGCTCTATGTGAAGCACAGGAGGAAGTTGAAGAGCTTATGAGGAAGGTTTCCATTGTCGGAGCGGGGATGACCCGTTTCGGCGAGCACTGGGAGACGAGTTTCCGCGACCTCATAGTGGAAGCCGGAGTAAAAGCGTTGACGGACGCGCAGATGCCCGGCCAAGATGTTCAAGCCATTTTCGGGGGTTGCATGGCCAGCAGCCGCTTCATAGCGCAGGAACACATAGGTTCGCTCATAGCCGACCAGGTCGGCCTCAAACCGATTCCGTCGACGCGGTGCGAGGCGGCCTGCGCTTCGGGCGGGGTAGCCCTTCACTCGGGTTGGCTGGCCATTGCTTCGGGTCGTTACGACGTTGTAGTGGTCGGAGGCGTGGAAAAAATGACCGAGATCGGGACGTCCAGGGCCGCCCTTGCCTTGGGTGGAGCCGGCGACCAGGAATGGGAATTGTTTAACGGCGCGTCCTTCCCCTCGATTTACGCCTTGATGGCTTGCAGGCACATGCACGATTACGGGACAACCGAAGAGCAGATGGCGTCTTGTGCCGTTAAGAATCACGCTAACGCGGTCAACAACGAGTATGCCCAATACCGGAAGAAAATAACCATTGAACAGGTAATGAATTCGGGTTACGTTGCCTCGCCCCTGAAATTGTTTGATTGCTCTCCCTTGACGGACGGGGCTGCAGCGGTAGTGCTCTGCGCTTCCGAAAAAGCGCGGAAGTATTCGGATGCACCCGTTGAAATTTTTTCCACTTCCCAGGCCAGCGGCACCCTTTCCTTGGCAAGCCGCTCGTCTTTCACCTCAATTGACGCTACCCGCGTTGCGGCAAGGGACGCCTTTGATCACGCTCGTTTAACCCCGAAAGATGTTGACGTTGCCGAAGTCCACGACTGTTTTACGATAGCTGAGATTATGGCCATAGAGGATTTGGGTTTTTTCAAAAAAGGTGAGGGCGGAAAGGTTTCCGAGGAGGGCCGCACCGCCTTAAACGCCGAGATTTCCGTTAACACCAGTGGCGGGCTGAAGGCCTGCGGGCACCCCGTGGGTGCGACCGGCGTCAAGCAAGCAGTTGAGATAACATGGCAGCTCCGCGGCGAGGCCGGGAAACGCCAAGTTAACGGCGCGGAAATCGGTTTGACGCACAATGTCGGCGGCAGCGGAGGCACCGCCGTCGTGAACCTTTACAAGAGGGGTGACTGAAGTGAAGGATGCACTGCCCTTGATTTGGAGGCGAAGCAAGGAGCGCTACCGCCTTCTCGGCAACCGCTGCCAATCCTGCAACCAGGCGTATTACCCATCCAGAAAAATTTGTTCCAAGTGCAGGCGCGCCTCAAAACTCGTTCCCGAGGAAATGCCAAAGAAGGGTAAAGTGATTTCGTTTACGCAGGTTTTTTCCGCGCCCGAAGGATTCGAGAACGAGGCGCCGTATTTCTTGGCATTGATAGAATTGGATAACGGCGTAATAATCCTTTCACAAATCGTTGATTCGCCTTCAGAAAGAATCGTGATAGGTGCGCCCGTGAAAATGGTTTTCCGCCGTGTTTTTGAAGATGGCAGTCAGGGGGCAATTGCTTACGGTTTCAAGTTCAAAGTTGAATAGGGAATAGGGAAGACCTTTATATTTTTCAGCTCCGTCATTGGAGGTGGGTAGTAATCGAATGAGTAACTGGCTGGTTTACGCATTGTTCGCCATGCTGTGCGTTTCGGTGGCCAACATCCTCCTCAAAATATTCGTTCGCGACCACGCCCAGTCAATCGGCCAGAACGCGTTGATTGGAACCGCGGTTTTGGTATTGCTTGCGGTCGCGGCCGCCTATTACTTTTTCTTCCGCGAAGCCGGGCAGGACTTCG
>DALH01000041.1:0-8821 GCA_002499405.1 Candidatus Micrarchaeota archaeon UBA95
GACTACCGGGGTATCTAATCCCGTTCGCTCCCCTAGCCTTCGTCCCTCACCGTCGGACACGTTTTAGTCAGGTGCCTTCGCCATCGTTAGTCCTCCAAGGATTACAGCATTTTACCGCTCCCCCTAGAGTACTCCTGACCTCCCCCGTTCCCTAGCCAAGTAGTATTTCCTGCACGCCTACGGGTTAAGCCCGCAGATTTCACAGGAAACTGGCTTGGCCGGCTACGAACGCTTTAAGCTCAATATTCGTGGGTACCACTTGTGCTACTCGTATTACCGCGGCGGCTGGCACGAGATTTACCCACCACTTATTCCGTGAGAGATTTGGTCTCACGAAAAGCCATCCGTTAGGATGGCACTCGGACTCCCCCCGTCACGCTTTCGCGCATTGCGGAAGTTTCGCGCCTGCTGCACCCCGTAGGGCTCGGGCCCTTGTCTCAGTGCCCGTCTCGGGGCTCCTACTCGCATAGCCCCTACTGATCAATGGTTTGGTGAGCCATTACCTCACCAACAGCCTAATCAGCCGCAGTCCCATCCTAGGGCGTATCCCGCTCCAATTAACGGTTCGTTTGGGCTAGACGCCATTCCAGGCATTCTAACCTATCGGGTATTCCCCTCAGTTTCCCGAGGTTATCCCCGTCCCTAGGGTAGGTTGACTACGTGTTACTGAGCCGTCCGCTTTGTCAAGATGCCTTGACAAAAACTTGCATGGCTTAATCGAAGTCCGAAAGCAGTACCCTCCAGCAGGATCAACTGGTATCGTCGACCACAATTTCAAGGAATCAGCTGGAATAAATTTACTTCGGTTTTTATCACTCAAATCTGCGTCGCATTCAAATGAGAACGGTTCCCCGGGAAGCGAACCTTGAAAACTTTGTTTGAATGTCCATCCCCGTTGCAGCGGAATAAAACCGGTCATCGCATAAATGCTGTGGTCTGCCGAGACTGCAACTATTCAAAAAATACGCGCGATTCCTGAGAATCGCGTGCCTTATTATAGCGGGGTTCAACCTTTATAAAACATTCGTTTTCAGTTCTCGCCCCAGCGCACCCCTTTCCACCCAAAGAAGCCGCGAGACGCCCCAGTTTTCAAACCGCGCAGTTCCCGAATTCATTTAAAAACAAACTAGCCTAAGCGGCTTTGCTCCTAAATTCCAATCAACCCCGGTTAGTTTTAATAAGCGTCCGAAACTCCAAATTTAGAGCATCATGTCTTAATAATTCAGTCTAATCAAAATGATTTAAGTTCATCTGTTTTTCTCCCGTGTTTTCTCTTGGCATCTTAGCAACTTCATCTAGTTCGCTTGCGTTGAATGTTTTCCTAGCCCCACCGACCAGTTTTTTCAAGTCAGCATAGCGAATAAAGTTCCACTTTGTTTTTTTGATTGTTTCAGCAAGGATTGGTTCCTGAAGCTTCCTGAACAGGAATTTTTCTCTTTCTTTGGGTATTACAATGAACCGTTTGGGCTTGAGTTGTTCCGGGATATTAGAGCCCCGTATGATGGCCTCCGAAATTCCAGTAGTGTTCTCGACCTCAAACTCATATCGTATCCTTCCATCCTCTAGCCACAAGACGTCAATTTGTTTTATCCTCTCCAGGCTGAGGCTATCCTGCGGAACAAAACGGAACACAGGTATGCGGTCGCATATTTCAGATAACGGCTTGTTTTTGACCTTAGACTTTTGCTCTTGAGAACCTATCCACACCTTGAAGCCCGCTTTTTTTCCAAGTTCGGCAAGGTGGTAAATCATAAGATTATGGATGGTATCTCTCTGGATTTTCTGTTGTTCTGGCTTCAAACGCCATTTTCCGTCTGACGTCTTAACCGAATATTCTTCTAGTATTGAATTGATGTCCGCAGTGTCTGGTGTTAGTGCGTTTGGGAATTGGATGAAAATTTCTTGTAATATGTCATCAAATGATGCCTTAACTTTCCTATCCAGGACTTGTAGTATAGTTTTTCCAACCCGCTCACTTAGGGCAGGAGTTGAAAAATTGGTATAGTCCCGTCCTTTTAGCCACCAGGCTTTGCCGGTAGTTTTGCCTTTTGCATCCTTAATATTTTTGAGCTCAAATTCTTTGCCTATGTGCTCTTTGAGGACATCCTCTACATTTTTTGCACCGATTGGAACGTTCCGACCGCCTTTCAACTCTACCATTATTCCATTTAGGATGCGTTGGTAGATTGTTGGCTCGCCACGTTCCTCTATAATGCCTTTTGCGGCCATGACAACTTCTCGTTCATATGTTTCCTTATCCATAGCTCTTTCGGAGAGCAATTTTTCTACATCGGGCTTCCTAAAGCGAATATAATAATCTCCAACTGCCGAACCGTACGGTTGTAAGAGTCCCTTTGCCGAAGCTCTTGCTGGAGGCTGATAAACAATTTTCTCCAAGTCAAAACCGTTGAGAATAACCGCCTTGATGATTGAATTCCACACCGCAATCTCGGTGCTATGAAAAGTCAAAGTTAGATATTTTCCGGGTTTTAGCACTTGATACATTTCTCTAAAAGCAGATTTGAGCATCTTGTGGTAGTAGTCAAAGTCCTTTTCCTGCTGGCTGTTTATGGTTATCTCGTCTGCGTAATCTAAGTCCATCCCGAGCCAAGAAGCCCAAAGCGTGCTCAATTCAAAATATTGAACTGCGCCGCCATAGGGCGGGTCTGTAAAGATGTAATCGACAGAGTTTTTTGGGACTATTTTGTTTAATTCAAGTGCGTTTGCAGTTTCGAAAAGGATGTTCGCGCCATCGTTCAACTCCTCAAAAGTCTTCGCTTTTTTGTAAATTGTTATTTGATTAGCTGCATCTTCCTTTCCCTTTAGGACGCCCTGCTTGCCCAAGACCGCACTCTCAAACAGCATCCAGACATTAGACTCCATGTATACCGGGGGCGTCCAATAGCTTTGAAGTGCCCAAAACGAGCTAAACTGTCTCGTTGGACGAACTGGTGTCATATTGCTGGCTAAATGCACCATTGATGTAAAAGCAAACTTGAAGACGTTTTGAAGTTTCTTATTTTCAATTTTTTCAATCTCATCGAACAGTATCGATAGAGAATAAAGATTTCTCTTGGTGAATAACTCGGCAATAGTTTCTTTGCCCTCTCTTTTCATGAATTTGTTGCCGTTGTAAGCTAATCCGCTTTGGGGATAGTGTTTTGGTTTTAACACTTCTGCCTCTTTGATTTTTTTGAGGTCAAAGTTATCAACATCCTTTCCTCTCTTTATGTTGCAAGAATCGCACTCGAACATTACCTTGTTTGGTTTGTCTTTTTCCCAGTGCAGGCAAATAGCGACGACCTTTTTGCCACACTTGGGGCATTTGGTTTCATACAGGTCGTTGATGTGATCTTTCAACTTGGCCTCAAGCTTACTGAACTCTGCCTCAATTTCCCGAGGGCTTATTTGGCTCAGCGTATTTTCAATCAAGAAAGCTGACATCGGATTTAGGTCTATTGAAACTGCTTTTCGTCCTGCCTTTATAGCTTCCATAGCAGTAACGCCGGAACCACCGAAGGGGTCGAGAACTATTTCCCCCTCCTTTGAGTAATGTTTTATGTAATCGGCAACCACGTTGTGGGGTTTTCTTGCCCAGTATTTGTGAATAAGATACATAGGGGTGTGGGCTTGAGCGATGATGGCGTAGTCAATATTTTGGATTGTGTCCTTTTTTGTCACATAAACCACAACTTCAAAAATTTTAAGTTAGTATTAACTTTAAGGTTATGCTTGTTTTTAATTTGCTCCTAATTCCGCCATGTTGGGGCAAGATTTAGGCAAGTATACCTCTCATTCCACCAGAACGATTCCGGAACCCGGCTTGTTTGGAGGGATGCGCTTTTTTCCGGATTTGCTTTGTTGCGGGCCCGGCTTGAATTTGAGGAAGTCGTTGAATGCTTTAAACGCTTTTTCCAGCATTTTTTTTTCACTCGTATTTTTTCTTGAACGTAAACTTGTTTTGCAGCCAGTTGACCGCTTTTTTTGTTTCGTCGTAGTTCGCCAATTTCCAGACGTTGAACGCCAGCATGGGGGTGATTAGGATTATTATCAGGGTTCGCAACAGGGTTTCGGGGTATGCTTCCCGTGGCACGAACAAGCATATTGCCGCCATGACTGCGAACGCCGCCAGCCAAACGCATAAAAAAATTTTGATTAGTTTTTTGTTCATCTTGTTTCCACGAATTCCCCGCTCTTTTTGAGTGCGGCGTCCTTCTGGCTTCCCGCCTTGTTCAACTTCAAGCGTTTGGTGGGGGGGTCGCGGCGGTAAGTCAAATCAAATTTTTTGAGGAGGAGGCGCACGCCTTCGTCCTTGTGGTAAATGCCTTTTACTTCGCCGCGTTCCGCGGGTTCGCCGTCCATCACGATCAAGCGGTCAACAGTGTTCAACAAGAATTCCAGGTCGTGGTCCACTACGAGAACGGCTTTGCCTTCCTTTGCTTTTTCGCGCAGCATTTTTGACAACGAAATGCGTGCCTTCACGTCAAGCATGTTGGTGGGCTCATCTAACACGTAAACGTTGTGTTTTTCCGAGGAGAGGCATTCGAAGACGCGGATTTTCTGGAGTTCGCCGCCGCTCAAGTCATTCAATTTGTAATACTCAAGTTGCTTGAGCCCCATGTCTTCCACGAATATCTGAGTGAACGGCGAGTCAGTGCGCATGTATTTGGCGGCGAGGAAGTCGCCGCGTTCCAGGATTTGGGGCTTGAGTATGAGGTTGTCGGGGTCCTGCGAGCAGTATTCCTTGATTAAGGTGGTTTTGCCGATTCCGTTGGGGCCGGCCACGCCCACGATTTCGCCTTGATGGAGAGTAAGGGAGTGCTTGTTTTCCACGGTGAACGACTCGAATTTTACGCGGGCGGGTTGCAAAACGTATAATTCGTCTCCGAGTTTTTCCTCGTTGTACGACTTGTATTTTATGGGTTGGCTGCGGAACTTCACGTTTTCGGGGGCGATGAATCCTTCCAGGAACATGTTGATTGCGCGGTCGGTTGCATAGGACTGGGACACGGAGCCGAAGGCGCCGTTCACGCCGTAGAGGAGGTAAGCGTTTTCGGATACGTAGGAGAGCAGAGAGATGTCGTGGTCTATGAGCAACACGTTTTTGTTCGAGAATTTTTCCTTCAAGTAGTTTATGAGGCGGATGCGGTAAACGTAGTCCAGGAACGCGAAGGGCTCGTCCAAGACAAATGCCTGCTCGTCCTGCATGAGGGTCGCCGCGACAACCACTTTTTGGAGTTCGCCGCCGCTCAAGTGCTTGAACTCGCGGTTCCAGACCTTGTCCAAGTCAAAGAGTTTTTTGAGTTCGTTGAGCTGGCCGTCATCAATTTTTTCCAGTAACTCGTTAACCTTTCCCTTGACGCCGGCGTGAAGCTCCTGGGGCTTGAAGGCGATGCCGTGTTCCTGTTTGTAGTATTCCCTGAGTTCGGCGGTGGGCAGGTTTTGGGGCGTGAGGGCGCCGGACAAGAGTTTTGCGTTCGTGCTTTTTCCGCAGCCGTTCTCACCTATCATCGCGGTAACGCCTTTCCGCGGGAGGGCGAGGCCGTACAACTTGAAGGAGTTCGCCCCATAGGAGTAAACCAGTTTTTCGGGGTCGGGCGCCGCGTTCTTGATTATCGTGATTGCGTGGAACGGGCACTTCTTTACGCAGATGCCGCACCCCGTGCAAAGGTTTTCGTCTATTCGCACGATTTCTTCGACGACAACGCATTCCTGGCGCAGTTTGTTCACGGGGCAGTTGGCGGCGCACTCGTGGCCGCACCGGTCGGGGGCGCACAATTTCTTGTCTATTACTGCGAGACGGTTGTTCACTTTCATCACGCTACCCGTTTCGGGCGTTCGGGTGTTCTGGCAACTGCCCCCTTCCTCTCAAGGATTTTGTCGAGTATTTTGATTGCAGTGCGGTCCGATATGTTGCGGGCGTTTACCTCGCCTATTCTTTTTCCGGTTGCTTCCTCGATTATCCGCCGGTGTTCCTTTTTTACCTTTATTTTTGCGTAAGGGTAGCCGAGGATGGTGCTGACCACCCTCAACAAGACGTTTGGTTTCTTGACGATTAGTTTTTGGTCTATGGTGTATTGCAGGAATGGTTTCCTTTTTTGTATGGCGGTTATGAAGAAGCGCGCCTTCGCGGTTTCGGGTACGCCTTCGTCGAACATTCCGTAAACGTGTTCCGGGGTTCCGCGGTAGTGCTTTATCCCGAATCCAAGGGTTGGGCGGCCGTTGAAGTGATAGTTGGGTTTCAGGTGCCCGGACTCGATTACGCCTTCGGCTAGGGAATCGTATGGGCCCCGCCGCATTGCCTCTTTTCCAGCCATGCACTAGTTTGGGGGTTTTAATTATAAGATTGTGACGTCTTCAAAGCGCGCGCCGTAATCCCCGTAAACCCCGGGCTCAATCGTGAAGCACATGCCTTTCTTGAGGGTGACGTCGTTCAAGCGCCGGGCGCAGTCGTGCACTTCCAACCCGATGAAGTGGCCCAATTGCAATCCTATTTCGTCGAATCGCTTGTGCAACCCGCGTTCCTGCAAGACGTTTTTGGCGGCTTTCGTGAGTTCGTGGGCTTTCGTGCCGGGCTTGGCGAGTTTTTCCGCGGCTTTCTTGGCTTGTTTGATTGCGTCAAGGGTTTCCAGGATTTTGGGGTTGCGTCCCTCGTAAACCGTGGTTGAGTAGTCGCCGCAATACTTTTCGGCGGTGCACCCGCAGTCAATCAGCAGCACGTCGCCTTTGCGATATTTCTCGTTGTTTGGCGTTGCGTGCGGCGTAGCCGAATCGGCGTTGACGGCGACGATTGGCGGGAATGAGTCGAGGGCGTGGCCGAGTTCGCGTGCTTGGAGTTCGAGCAGCCCAGCGATTCGGTTGGTGGTATTGCCGTACAGGTTTTTTTGGAGCGCGGCGGAAACAATTTGCTTGGTTGCGCGCTGGGCTTCGCGGACCAGTTTTTTTTCGTGTTCGTCCTTGGTTTCGCGGAGGCACTCGATTTTTCTGGTGAGTTTTGGGGCGTGTTCGTGGGCGGTTGCGAGCGAGGTGGCGTCGCAGTAGAGCGCCTTGATTTTGTTTTGTTTAAGGAATTCGGGGAGTTGTTTTTTGGTGAAGTTCTTGATTTTTTTGTTGGAGTAGTCGGCGTGCTCGTTTAAGGCGTAGAGTTCGGCTTGGTCGCGGGTGAAGAGCAGGGCGTAACCGGCTTCCGTTCCGGTGAGCCAGTAGGCGTTGGGGTTGTAGCGGGGGGCGGCGAGGAGCAGGGCTTCGTTTTTTTTGAGGGGGCGTTGAACCCGTTTGATTCGCGTTAAGTAATTCATTTGTAGTTCTTGAATTCCTTTACGAGGGCTTTCAGGAGGTTGGCCGCATTTTCGGCGTCGCGGAGGTCAATCATTTCGGAGATGGAGTGGAGGTATCGCGAGGGCACGCCGATGCTTGCGGTGAGCACGCCGGTTTCCATGTATTGCATGCGGGAGGCGTCGCTTGCCCCCATTTCGGCGACTTCGTATTGATGATTGATTTTGTTTTTCGCGGCCATTTTTTCAATCCATTCAACGAGGTCGTGGGGCATGATGAGGCCGCGGCCGCTTGCTTCCACGACGTTGATTACGGGTCCCTTCCCGAACTCGGCGGGGACTTTTTCGGCGGTGATGTCTGGGGAACCGCAGGCGAGGGTGACGTCCACGGCTATTGCAAAGTCGGGTTTGACTCCGTACGCGGCGGTGCCGGCCCCGAACAACCCGGTTTCCTCGCGCACGGTTCCGACGAGGTGGAGTTCGCAGTTGGGTGAGCTGATTTCGTCGGCTAAGACGAGGAGTATTGCGCAACCAACTCTGTCGTCCAGCGCTTTTCCGACTATGCGGTGGTTCGGGAATTCGTGGAATTCGGCATCAAAGCTGACGTTGGTTCCGGGCCGGATGCCCCATTTCCCGGCTTCCGCCTCGTCCTTGGCTCCCACGTCAATATACATTTCTTCGTGTTCCTGCACCTTCTGCAGGTCTTCTTTTTTCATGAGGTGCGGCGCCTTCATGCCGATTATGCCGGGAATCATTTTCTTGGCGTGAACGGTTACGCGGCGCGTGCCGATGGTTGCATTGTAGAGCCCGCCCACTTTGACGAACCGCAGGAATCCCTCCTTCGTGATTGAGGAAACGGCCAGCGAAACCTCATCCATGTGCGCGGCAACCATTACCTTCTTGCCCCGCCCCTTTACGGCGTGCACGTTTCCGAGGACGTCGCGGCGTACCTTGAAACCGGCGCGCTTGAAGTGTTTTTCCATGTATTCGGCTACTTCGCGTTCTTCGCCGGTGGGTGCGTGCAGTTCGCTCAATTCCTTTAAGTATTGCTTTAGTTTCATGGCCAACCAACCCTTTTTTATTAGTTTCAACATATTCGTTAAGAAAAACGCTTCTTTTAAGGAGTTGTATTATAGGAGGTTTTGAGAGTGAAGATAAGTGATTTGACTCCCGGAACGGGCAACGTCGAACTCGAGGCGGAGATCGTCGGAATCGGTGAAACCCGTGAAATCAACAAGATGGGCCGCCAACTCCGCGTGTGCGACGTAACCGTGAAGGACGACTCGGGCACGATGACGCTCGTGTTGTGGAACGACAACATCGACAAGGTGAAGGAAGGCGACTTTATCCACATAGAGAACGCTTACGTGAACGAGTGGCAGGACAAGCCGCAACTCACGCTTGGCCGCTTCGGCAAGATGGAAGTCAAAGCGTAAGCTTTTTCCCGCCTCTTTTCCAATAATACTGCTATCCAGCCCCGTCGTCTAGCGGTCAAGGATGACAGCCTCTGGAGCTGTAGACAGCAGTTCGAATCTGCTCGGGGCTAT
>DALH01000041.1:8964-11043 GCA_002499405.1 Candidatus Micrarchaeota archaeon UBA95
GAATCTGCTCGGGGCTATTTTCTGCTTGTTTTCTTTTGGTGCGCCTAGCTTTTCTTTTTCCAAAAGAAAAGATGGGCATCGCTCGGGGCTATAGGGTGCTAAATGGTTTTCTTTTAATCGAGGTTTTCTTTTCCCAAAAGAAAAAGTCGCTCCAAACTCTTTTTATTCTTGTTTTGAGTGAGGTTAAGTGATTGTCATGGTTGCAAAGGAAGCAGTTGATTACGCGAAGAAGTGTTTTGCGGACGGTTTCAGCGACGCCGAGGTTTCAAAGGCGTTGGCGGACGCGGGCTGGCCCGACAAAGAGGTCGGGGAAGCGGTCAAGAAGGCCCAGGGCAAAGTGGTTGAGTCGTCGCCCGTGGGCGAATCCGGGGGCGCCGGCCTTGAGGGAGTAGCGGAAAAAATCCGTGAGTTTGCCTGGCCGGGTCTGGCAGGGCTGGCTTTGGGCTTGGCGGGCGTGTTGTTATGGATTTGGGGGCTCACCTCGTGCGAGCACTGCCTGAAGAGTTGGAGTGCGGTAGCGATGGTGGTCGTGCCCCTGCTCGTGGTTTCAGCCGGCGCAATCTTTGCGTTAAAGAAGTTTGTTTTGAAGTGATTTGACGGCCGCCTGCTTTTGTCTTGTTATCCGGCTAGTATCTGTTATGTTTTGGGTGCTCGTGCCCCATCTCCTTCCTCTTTCTTAATTGTTTGAGGTGAGCGGTTTTTTCTTTTAAAAATTTATTGGGGTTCAACCCGTATTCTTCAATCATCGTGGCCACGTGGTGCCCGCCCAGGAAGTGCGGCATGAGCACGTAGGTTGCGCCCGCCTCGTATAACCCCATTGCTTCGTCAATCTGGTGGGAGACGACGGTTATGATCGCCTTCTTGTTGGTTTCCCGGATCTTGTTAATCAGGAGGAGGTTCGTGTCCACGCCGGGTATGGTTGACACGGCCATTTTTACTTTTGACAGGTTCAATTCGTTTATCAGTTCGAAATCGTTTGCGTCGCCGTATTTGCAGTCAACGCCTTCCTTTGCCAGTTTCGTTATTGTTTCCGGGTTAAAATCTATGACCAGGAACCTCTTTTTTATTTTTTTAAGCGATTCCACGATGTCGTACCCTATCCGGTTATACCCGAAAATTACGATGTCGTAGCCCGCGTCCCCGTGGTGTTTTTGTTCGTCAACCTTTCTGCCTTTTCTTTCAAACACTCTCAGGCATCCCGACAGGCAGGGGTATATCCTGTTCGCGTAGAGTATGAGGTAGGTTGAGCCGGCAATGGTTATCAGCCCGATGATGGCCACGAGGGACAGTATTTCGTTTGTAACGTGCCCTGCTTTCACTCCCAGCGCAACGAGGATCAAAGAGAATTCGCTTATCTGCGCCACGGTCAGCCCCGCCAGGAAGCTGTTCCTCTTGGTGTAGCCGAGCAGGCCCATCAGGATCATCACTATGACCGGGTTGCCTACGAGTATGAACGCCGAAAAGACGATTATGGGGAGGATGTAGCTGCTTATGTTTACGAAAACCATTTGCGAGCCCAGCAATATGAAGAACAGGATCAGGAAGAAGTCGCGTAACGGCTTCATTTTAGAGCTGATTTCGTAGCGGTAGGGCGACATGGAGAGGGTGACGCCGGCCACCAACGCCCCGATTTCAATTGAAAAATTGAAGTAATGGGAGAGGGTGGCAAGCGCAAGGCACCAGCCAAGGGAGAACAGCAACAGGAATTCCTGGGTTTTGGCTATGGCCTTGGTTATCGTCGGCAGCACGTAGAGGCTTATCAGGACCAGCGGCACCAACGCCCCCAGGCCTACCAAGACCGCGCCGAAAACAGAGGCGGTGGCGTCGGACCCGGCTGGCATAGTCGCCGTGATGACCATGAGGGCGAGTATCACGATCAAGTCCTGAACGATTAAAAAGCCGATGGCGATTTTGCCGTACAGCGTTTCCAGGTCGCCCTTGTCAGACAGGAGTTTCATTATTATTATGGTGCTGCTGAAAGTCAGGGCAACGGCGACGTATATGGAGGCCACGGTTGAAAAGCCCAGCAGCCGGCCTATGAAGAACCCGATTATGGACGTGAACAAAACCTGGCCGACC
>DALH01000046.1:0-1623 GCA_002499405.1 Candidatus Micrarchaeota archaeon UBA95
TTGATGAACCGCGGGTTTTACGAGGGCGTAACGGATTTGAATGACTTCGTGGACGTCATGTACCCGACGGACGGCAACCAATTCCTGGTCGCGACAAGCGAACACCCCCTAGTGGCAATGCACGCGAACGAAGTGCTTGAAACCCTGCCCTTGAAGTACGCCGGGCTGAGCGCGTGTTACCGCAAGGAGGCGGGCGCGCACGGCAAGGACCAGAAAGGCATTTTCCGAGTTCACCAGTTCAACAAGGTGGAGCAAATCGTTTTTTGCTCGGCTGACGAGTCGTGGAAGCGGCACGAGGAACTCATCAAGAACGCCGAGGAATTCTTTCAATTGCTTGAACTGCCTTTTCGCGTGGTAAACGTTTGCACGGGCGACATCGGCACGGTCGCCGCCAAGAAATACGACTTGGAGGCGTGGTTCCCGGTTCAAAACGCTTTTCGCGAAGTCGTGTCGTGCAGCAACTGCACGGATTACCAGGCCAACGCCTTGAACATCCGCTCCGGAAAATACGGCGGCGAAAAAGGCGTGGTGCACACGCTGAACTGCACGATGATGGCGGACACGCGCACCATCGCCGCCCTCGCGGAAAACTTCCAGCGCGACGACGGCGCAATAAAGATTCCCAAAGCATTACAGAAATACTGCGGCTTCAAGGAAGTGTAAAAAATGAACGTCGGATTCTTCACTGACACGTGGCTCCCAAACGCGGACGGAGTCGTAAACTCAATGGTTGCGTCGCGCTCCGAACTCGAAAAACGCGGTCACAAGGTAAGCGTGTTCACGAGCGGAGACAGGCAGACCAACCACGGAAGGCGCGTGTTCGTCCATAAGTCCGTGAAAGTGCCCGCCTACCCGCAATACAAGTTCGCGGTTTTCCCTTATGCGAGCGCGGTCAAACAAGCATATGACCAGCGCTTGGAACTCGTGCACTCGCACGCAATTGCTTCAATGGGGCTGGCGGCAATTGGCGCGGCAAAAACCCTGAAACTCCCATTGGTGGGAACCTACCACACAATGCTGCCCAGCGCAGTCCAATACGTCACCGACAACGTGACCGGACAATACTTTTTGACGCAGGCGACCTGGCGCGCGGTGCGTCTCTTCTACAAGACGTTTGACGCCGTGTTCGCACCCTCCAACGTCATCGCAAAAGAGTTGGGGGAGCACGGCGTGGAAGCAAGCGTGGTAAGCAACGGAATCAACGTGAAACGCTTCAACCCGCGGCGAGCCCGCGCCGCGCGAATACGCAGGAAACTAGGGGCGGGTAAAAAGAAAATCATTTTGACCGCGGGACGCATGGGATTCGAGAAAAACGTGGACATCATAATCAAGGCCGCGCCCCGAGTGCTCCGCGAACACGACGCCTTGTTTGTCGTAGGCGGCAGGGGCCCCTCAAAACAAATGTGCGAGGCGCTAGTCAAGGAGTGGGGGCTGAAAGACGCCGTCAAGTTCGCTGGCTTCATTCCCGACGCGGAGTTGCCGGATTATTACGCGGCGGCCGACGTCTTCGTGACGGGTTCCACGTTTGAAACGCAGAGCTTGGTCGTGCTGGAGGCAATGGCTTGCGGCACGCCCGTAATAGTTTCTACTGGTTGCGGAGCATCTGAGGTTTTGACGGATGGG
>DALH01000046.1:1669-2267 GCA_002499405.1 Candidatus Micrarchaeota archaeon UBA95
CGGCGCGAACGCGCTCGCCATACCCGAAGCCGTGAAAAACGGGCGCACGGGTTACGTCTTCGAGCCTGGGGACGCCGCGGACTGCGCCCGAAAAATAAGCAAAGTCCTCGGCTTGAAGAAATTGTCTTACAACAAGTTGGCGAAGAACGCGCGCAGGTTCGCGGAAACCAAGTCAATTGAACGCGCTACCGACGACCTGCTCCACGAATACGGGAAAGTGTTTTGAAATGATGGTGGAACGGCTCAAAAGAGTCACCAAAAAAGACGAAAGGGAGTTGAAAGCGGTTTACAACGCGTTGGAGCCGGACAAGCGCCCCACAACGTTTGAGCACGTCCTCCGAATGCAGGATTGGAACGGACTGGAAATCGCCTTGTTCGTGGCAAGAAACTACGAGGGCAAGATTCGGGGTTTCGCCAACGCGAGCATAGAAAAAAGCACGGGTTTGGGGTGCAGCCACTGGACGTGCATGCACCCGCGAAGCCGTGACGCGGTTACGGGCAGGCAATTATTGAAAGCCAAACTCAACTGGCTGGTCAATGAGGCCGGGGCTTCAACGGTGTCCGCCGAGGCAGCCACACCCGAAGGCCGCGCCTTGCT
>DALH01000046.1:2417-4401 GCA_002499405.1 Candidatus Micrarchaeota archaeon UBA95
TCCACGAACAAAACGAATTTTTTCTCCAAGTCCACTTGAAAAGTTAAAACAAAATTACGGTCAACGTGAACGCGCTTCAAGTGCTTTAACTCGCGCCGCAAATTCTTGTAACGGCCAATTGCGGCTTCATCGCTTGAAATTATTTCCCTGACTTTCTTGTTGATTATTTCAACCCTTTTCTTGTTGCGCTTCAGCAACAAGGCAATCTTCGTCTTGAGTTCGTCGGAGAAGTCGAATTCAAACATTTCCTAATCGCCGCACAACTCATCCAATTGCTTCAAGGTCATGCGGCGATTGCCGTGCTTTTTGCCGTGCCTGTCGGCTATCAAAAGCACTCGCTTCACGTACTCCTCGCTTGCCTCGCGCTCAACCACGTCGTCACCGTGCGTTTCAATGAAGTAATTCAAGGCCTGTGACTTGTCCTT
This sequence comes from Candidatus Micrarchaeota archaeon UBA95, assembly GCA_002499405.1. Taxonomy (GTDB): domain Archaea; phylum Micrarchaeota; class Micrarchaeia; order Norongarragalinales; family Norongarragalinaceae; genus UBA95. The sequence goes on from DALH01000046.1 coordinate 2,843, forward strand.
GAAACCTTGTTGGGCTTTGACCACGTTAATCACGCGGTCGGCGTAAGGGGTCAAAACAACTTGAGCTGAAACCATTATACCACCATTATCCCGCGTTATTCTATATATTCTCGGCGTATATAAGTGTTTTGCTTTTATGGATTCCAAAACATAATGAGTGGATTAGAGATGAACTGGTTTGACATTGCATTCCTGGCTGCGAACTTCTTCTTCCTCTTCGTGTCCTTCACCTTCTTGATTTCCTTCCTCGAAAACAGCGAGCGCGCCCACAAGAACCCGAAGCCCCGCAAACACGAGGATGTGACCCTAATCATTCCGGCCTACAACGAGGAGAAAACCATTGCGCGCAGCGTGCGCTCCGCACTCGCCTTGGATTACCCGAAAAAGGTGCGCGTCATCGTGGTGGACGACGGCTCAATTGACGAAACCGCGAAGCGGGCCAGGGAAGCGGGCGCCAAGGTCATCAGCCAGAAGAACGCTGGCAAGGCGGCGGCCCTGAACGCCGGCATCAAGGCGGCGAAAACCCCGTGGATTGCATGCATTGACGCGGACTCCTACGTGCAAAAAGACGCGTTGGAAAAAATGGTGGGCTACTTCAACGACCCCGAAGTGGGTGCGGTAACTGGTTCAGTGAAGGTGGCGGACCCGAAAAACCTGGTTCAATGGCTTCAGTTCGTGGAATACGTGGGCATGAATTATTTGCGCAAGAGCGCGGCGTTCTTGAACGGGGTGTCGTGCACGCCGGGGCCCTTAAGCGTTTACCGCCGCGAGGCCTTGAAGGAAATAAAGGGTTTTGACGAGGGAAACATCACTGAGGACTCAGAGATAGCCTTGAACCTGCAAAGGCACGGGTGGCGCATTGAGAACGCTTTCAACGCGGTCGCCTATTCTCACGCCCCCTACTCGCTGAGAAAACTCTTGCACCAGCGCGTGAGGTGGTATCACGGCGCAATAATCAACAACAAGAAGTATTCCTACATGTTTTTTGACAAGAAGTTCGGGAACCTGGGCTGGTTCATCCTGCCCACCAACATCGTTTCCGTCTTGCTTGCCTTCTTCGTGACCGCCAAAATCCTTTTCCTCACGATGGGTTCCCTGGCCGGGCTCGCCTGGCTCGCCTTTGACCCCGCGTCGCCTGGCGCCGGCGTGCTCCTGGAACGCCTAAACCCTCTGTACTTCTTCACGGCCGAGGTAATCATCGCCTTGCTCTACCTCGCCGTGATAACCGTGGTGTTCTACCTCGGCTTCCGCGCCGGAGACGAATCATTCCGCTTGAGGCACCTACCCGTTTACATGCTTTACTTGTTCGCCTACTCGTTCGTCGTGACCGGGGCGTGGCTCGTCAGCGTTTCCCGCGAGTTGCGCGGCAAGAAAACGGGCTGGTAAACAAAAGAGTTTTAAGCCGTTAGCGCTTGAAAACAATTCGGGGGTCGGGCTTTGTTTTCCGGCTAGTGGATTGGTTACCTCCATAAACACTTAAAACCAGAAAACAACCACCCCAATTAACAACGCCTTAATGGTTACAAAAACAATAGGTTTTTATATTTGGGTTGCGTTTA
>DALH01000034.1:0-3368 GCA_002499405.1 Candidatus Micrarchaeota archaeon UBA95
ACTTGGCGCCTGTTTCGGCCGCGCTCTTGAAGCGTTGCGAGCGGGCACCCCTTATTTCAGCTATCTTGGCCTGAATCTCGGGGTGCAAAAACTCCCGCTCGATGATTGCGTACCTTTTTCCCTCCTTTATTCCGCGCTTCTCCAACACGAGAGGAATCATGGTTCAACGCCAATAAAATCGTTTTCAGCCGCGGCAACGCTTTGCCTTCAACCCTCNNGCGTACCTTTTTCCCTCCTTTATTCCGCGCTTCTCCAACACGAGAGGAATCATGGTTCAACGCCAATAAAATCGTTTTCAGCCGCGGCAACGCTTTGCCTTCAACCCTCAAAAACCAATTTCAAGCCATACATGAAGGCGATTCCAAGCAAGAAGAAAGCGAATGACTTCAACGCTTTTGAGAGGCGCGGCTCCTTGTGCAACTCGGGAATCAAATCCGAACTCGCAATGTAAACGAAGCTCCCGGCGGCAACCGGCAACAAATAGGGGACAACCCCCGCAATTGAGCCGGACAAATAATAACCGATTAATGCACCCGCAAGCGCGGTGAGCGACGACAAGAAGTTGTATGCGAGCGCCTTCGCCTTTGAAAAGCCGGCGTACACGAGCACGCCGAAGTCCCCTATTTCCTGGGGGACCTCGTGCGCTATCACGGCGAGAGTCGTCGTGAAGCCGAGCGGGATTGAGGTTGCAAACGACGCTGCTATGATGACGCCGTCAACGAAGTTGTGTATGCCGTCCCCCACCAGGTTCATGTAGGCAAAGGAGTGAACATCGCAGTGCCCGGACTCGTGGCAGTGATGCCAGTGAACGAACCGTTCCAACACGAAGAACAACGCGAAACTCGCGAGGAACACGACGCCAAACCACTCCGCACCGATTTCCTCAACTGCTTCAGGCAAGAGGTGGAGGAAGGCGCCGCCCATGAGCGCACCCGCCGAGAACGCGACCAGCAGGAGTAGGACGCGGTTCATGGTCTTGGGCTTGACCCAGAACGACGCAACTCCCACGAGCGACAGCAAGCACACGAGGAGGGTGGCACCGACCACGTACCAGAAAACCATGACTCTTTTAACGTAGAACAAAAATTAAAAGGTGTGCGTATCAGCCAATGCGCCCATCAATCAGCCCCATAACCCGTGCACGTTGCAGTATTCGCGCGCCTTCAAGCCAGACGCGTCCTCCACCAGGAAGGTTGCCTCCGGCTTTTGGCCGGGGTAGAGGCGCGCTTCGGCAATCAGTTTTCCTTTTGCGAACAACTGGATGAGTTCAATGAAGTGTTTTTCCTCCATGGGGTGCGGGATTGAACCGATTTTCACGACGACTTTGTTTCCCTCAACTTGCACGACGGGCACGTGTTTTTCCTCTCCCTCCATTTCCTTCGTCTTCGCTTTCAATAAGGTCATGGCCTGGCCGCAGCAAACCAGTTCGGGCGGGTGCGGTTCCACCACCGAGACCACGTTCCCGCAGATTTCACAACGATAAACCCCGAATTGTTCAGCCATTTTCCCGCCACCTCACACAAAACCATGCACTCAAAATTATTAAACAACGCGGCGGAGGATTCGGGAATTTAACGCCGAGCGCAGTAGAGGAGTTAAACGGGTTGCGCTGGTTTAAACACCCGGCGTCCCCCCAACGGCGTTGCGGTATTCGTTGTAGTTGTCCACACATTTCCGGTAAAGCGAGCCGTAGGTTACCGCGATGTTGAACCAGTCGTAGTCCGGGGATTGCACGCGCAGGGCTCCACCCCGGCTAATCCTTTTTTTGAAGTCGCCGTCGCGAAAAGCCGTGTTCAAGACGTCCGCCAGGAACTCGGCCTTGATTTCGAACTTGTCTTCCTCCATGGGCACCTTCAAGCCGTCCACCCCGCTCTCTATGGTCTCAGTCATGCCGCCAGTGTCGCCCACGACCACCACGGGCCCGGCCAACCCGTTGTTTTCGCAGGCGAGGTCCGCGGCCAGCCCTTCCAGGGTCACGATGCCGAACGGCTCGTACAGCGAGGGGAGCACGATTACGTCTGCCGCGCAAAACAACTGTTTTTTGAGGCGTTCGTCTATCCAGCCGTTGCGCACGACCACGCGGTCCTGCACGCCGCGCTCCCCGACCTCGCGCATGAATTCCTCGAAGTTGTTTGGCGTGAAACTGCTCGCGATGACCAGGCCGAAACGCGGGTCAACTTCCTTGAACGCATCCAACAACTCGTAGATGCCCTTGATCTTCGCGGGCCTGCCAACGAAGAACGCGTACTTCTCCTTGCCGGGCAGGATGCCTTCAAAGGCCTTCCTCCCCTCAACAACTTCCTCCCTCTTTATGGCCTTCCACGGGCCCAGGATTATCCCGTTGGGCACGCCGGCGCACCGCTTTCCTGCGAGCGCGTTCTTCGCGCGCGGCTCGAGCAAGAGGAACGCCTGGTACTCCGCTTCCTTGACCTTCTGGCGTTCAGTCCATTCGGGTCCGCGCTTCGCGGACTTCTCCTTGGTCAGGGCTTCCTTCAACGACAACAATTTGTACAAGTCAAAGCGCGCTTCCCCAACTGAAACGCTTTGAAAAAAGTCGGCTTCCTGCAGGGCCGCGATTTCAATCGTGAACTGGGGGCTCTCCGTTTCTGGCGCGCCCAGCGCCCTCCCCCACTCGCACGAGTGCATTCGGCAGTACAACGGCAAGCCGAAGCGCTTCTTCAACAGGAAGCCCGCGGGGTAAGCCAGCCAGTCCTGGCAGTCAACCAGCGCCACGTCGTGCGCGTCCCGCACCGAGGGAAAAACCTCGGGCAGGTTCTTCCAGAAGGCGTTGAGTTGCTGGTAAAAATTCCATGCCGCGTGCTTCAGCGAGCGGACGCCGTAATCCTCCCACAACTCCTTCTGGAACGCGGCCAACTGCTCGGGAGTCAAAGACGATTCAAGGAAGTAGCACTTCTCGCCTCCGCGCGCGGCCGAAAAAAGTTTGACTCCCTCGGGAACCCGGAAATCGTTGCACGGCGCCAAGTCGTCGGGCGGGGCAAAGGGGTCCTTGAAGGAGAAGACAAGCGGCTCGAATTCAGTGCGGCCCTCCTCAAACGCCTTGCGCCACGCCGGCAGCAATTCAATTGTGAAGCGGTGGAGCCCGCCCACGGGCTTCTGCAATTCGGTTACCACGAACAATGCCTTCACTTTGAAACCGCCCCGTAAACCTTGAGCGTGTCCCGTGCAATCCTGTCCCACGACCACTTGCGCACTTCCTCCCTCCCCCGCCAACTCAACTCCTCGTATAAACCGTCGTCGGAGAGGAGCGCGTGCACCTGGTCCGCGGTGCGTTCAGCGTTCCAGTAATCCGTCCTCAAGCAATTGTGCACTATCTCGCCCACGCCGCACGTGTTGGAAATCACGGCGGT
>DALH01000034.1:3469-4529 GCA_002499405.1 Candidatus Micrarchaeota archaeon UBA95
CCCGCCGCCATCGCCTCCAAAACGGTTATGCCGAAGGGCTCGGAAACGCTGGGCAACACGAACGCGTCGTGCGAAGCGTAAAAACCGGCGAGTTTCTCCTGCGGTATGAAGCCGGGAAAGGATACGCGGCTCGCGATGTGCGTGTCCCTTGCCAAGCGCTTCAAGTAATCAGTTAAATGCCCCTTTCCGCTCATCGTGAAGCGCGCGGTGCAGCCGTACTTCTTGAGGTACTGCCTTGCGGCGAGCAGGAAGTAGCGGGGACCCTTCTGGTTCGTGAGCCGGCCGTGAAAGAGCACGCGCGAGCGCTTTTTCCTTCGCGGCTTTTCCACCGCGAAGTCCGCGTAATTGATGCCGTTGTAAACCACGCTCACCTTGCGCGCACGCGCCCCGAACCTCTTCACGAGCTGCTTCTTGGTGCGCTTTGACACGGCGATCACGCGGTCCGCGCAATCCGCACCCACCTTTTCAATTGCGTACTGCAGCGAGTCTGGCGACTGCTCTGCTGCCTCATCGAAAATCGTGCTGTGAACCGTCCAAACAAACGGGATTCCCGCCAGTTGTTGCACGAGGACGCCCGACGAAATGTTGAAGCGGCCGTGTACGTGAACGAGGTCGTAATGCTTCTTCTTGTGCAACGCCCTTATCTTCTTTGCCAGGCGCACGTTGTACGCGTCCACCTTCCTGCGGTTCCTCTTCTTCAAGAGTTTCAACGCGTCGCGCTTGGACTCAACCAAGGACATCTCGCGCCTCACGTAGCGGTAGGGGTCAACGAAGCCGCTGCCCATGCGGGCCTGCGCCTCGGCGTAACGCACGGGGACAAGGCGCACGCCGCCCGCGTCGAACCTGCAGGCGTTTTCGGGCAGAAAGAAGTCCACCTCCGCGCCCTCGGCCACGAGGTTGCGCGACAAATTCTCGCAGTGGACGCCTAGCCCCCCGCTCATGAACGGAGGGTACTCCCATCCAACCATCGCCACTCGCATGAAAAGAACAAAGGAAAAAGAAGTTTTATTGTTTTGGTTTTCGCAAACCACTTGCAAAAATGACCTCCTCCCCCGACTGA
>DALH01000002.1 GCA_002499405.1 Candidatus Micrarchaeota archaeon UBA95
GCGGGTTCGGACGGCGGGAACCGCTTGTTTGAAACCGACCCGTCGGGGGCGCTCTTCGGCTACAGGGCGTGCGCAATCGGTTCGGGCAAGAAAGCCGCGGAAGCCATCCTGGAAAAAGAGTATCAGGACGGGTTGAGCGCGGACGACGGGGTCAAGCTCGCGTTGAAGGCGTTGAAAAAGGCTTCGGGCGAGAAACTTACCGCCGACACCCTTGACGTGGCCGTAATCAAAAAGAATTCAGTGCGAATCCTGTCCAACAAGGAAAAAGAGAAGTGGCTGTAGGAAGATGAGCGGCATAGAAAACACAATCATAGCGCGTTACGAGAGAGACGGGCAGCAATTTGAAGTGCTCGTGGACCCCGAAAAAGGTTTTGACTACAAGACGGGCGCCACCAAGGAATTCAACGGCGTGCTCGCGTTCGACGAAGTGTTCAAGGACGCGAAAAAGGGGGAGCGCCAGAGCGAGGAAGCAATAAAAAAGGCGTTCGGCACGTACGACCAGCGCGAAGCCGCGAAAATGATTATCAAAAAAGGGGAACTCCAGCTCACCACGGAACAGCGGCGCAAGGCCGCGGAAAAAAAGAGGGCGCAGATAATCAACTACGTCGCGCTCAACTGCATTGACCCGCAGACCAAGTCGCCGCACCCGCCGCAACGCATTGAAAACGCGTTCCAGCAACTGAAGATTCACGTGGACCCGATGAAGAGCGCGGAAGAACAGGTTCCCGCGATAATCGATAAACTCCGCGAAATGCTGCCCATCAGCACCGAAGAAATGCGCGTAAGCGTCACCGTGCCGGCACAATGCGCGGCAAGGTGTTACGGCATACTAAAGGAATTCGGCTTGGGCAACGAGGAGTGGACGAACACGGGCGCGCTCAAATGCGTTTGCCGCTTTCCGGCGGGAATGCAGGGCGAGTTTTACGACAAGGTGAACAAGGCAACCCACGGAAACGTGCAGACCAGGATTTTGTGAGAGTGATTGTATTATGAGAAGAATAGTGCTTCCCGGCGAAAAAGTATTTGACTCGCCGAGGGAAGTCGAGTCGTGCGTCAAGGACGCAAACGGCACGTACGCCACCGAGGTAAGCGTGTTCTACGACGACAAGGTTGTGCCCCTGAAAGGGGTTTACGTTCCGCACCAAGGCGAAGGCATCATAGGAATAGTTTCGAACCTGAACTTCAGCGGTTACGTGGTGGACTTGAACTCCCCTTACCCCGGGCGGTTGAGCGACCAGGAAACCATGGAAGACCTTCAACTCGGCGACGTGATAAGCGTCAAGGTGCAGGTGGTAACCGAAGTAAACGAGTGCGCGCTGATCGAGCCCCAGCGCTTGAGCGGCGGGGACATACTTGAAGTCCCCGCGGTCAAGGTGCCGCGCATCATCGGCCGCAACGGAAGCATGCTCAACACCATCAAGGAATTCACGGGCACCGACGTGCTCGTGGGCAAGAACGGAAGAATTTATTTAAGGAACGGGAACGTGGGTCTCGCGGCCGAAGCCATAATGAAGATTTGCCGCGAATCGCACACCTCCGGCTTGACCGAGAGGGTAACCGCGTTCCTAACGCAGAACAGGTGAAAAAAAAATGACTGAAAAACGCGAACTGATACGCAACGGAAAAAGAGCGAACGGCCGCGAAGACGACGAACTGAGGCCCATCAAGATCACGGTCGGCGTCCTCGACAAGGCACAGGGCTCCTGCCTCCTGGAATGGGGCAAAAACATGGTTTTGGCCGGCGTTTACGGCCCCCGCGAAGTATTCCCGAAAAGGGACGTTGACGCGCGCAAGGCAATCCTTGTGGCGCGATACGTAATGGCGCCGTTCTCGGGAGTTGAAGGCCACGGCCGAGCCGGCCCGAACAGGCGCAGCCGCGAAATCTCGAAGGTGGCAGGCCACGTGTTCGAAAACGTTGTCCTAACCGAAAAATTCCCGAAGACCATGATTGAAGTGCAAATGGAGGTGCTGCAAAGCGACGGCGGCACGCGAATCGCCGCAATCACGGCGGGCGTGCTCGCACTGGCCGACGCCGGCATCCCCATGAAGGACCTCCCCTGCGGAAGCGGCGTAGGAACCATTGACGAGGATAACAAGCGCATGGTGCTGGACTTGGACAAGTACGAGGACAACCTCGGCAAAAGCGACATTCCAACAATCCTCTCGCCGCGAACCGGCGAAATACTGCTGTACCAGATGGACGGTTACCTAACCAAGGAACAACTCCTTGAAGGGCTAGACAAAGTTCAATCCAAGGCCGTGCCCCGGCTGAGAGAAGAAATGGCCCGCGCCCTCAAGGAAAAATACGGGGGAATGGCCGAGAACGGAGGCGTTGAACAATGATTCTCGACGAAGTAAAGGAAAAATTCATCAAAGGCGTCATGCGCGAAGGAAAACGCACGGATGGCCGCGCATTCGACGAATACCGGAAAATCTCGGTTGACACCGAGGCGTTCCCGAACGCCGAAGGAGGCGCCTGGGTCAAAATCGGCGACACCCAGGTCGCGGCAGGAATCAAAATAGACTTGTCCACGCCTTTTCCGGACCAACCCGACGAAGGCATGCTCTCGGTCAACGCCGAGTTCTCGCCGCTCGCACACCCCGACTTCTATCCGGGCCCGCCCAAACCGGAAAGCATTGAACTCGCCCGCGTGGTCGACCGCGGAATCCGCAGCGCCGAAAGCATCGACCTCAAAAAACTCTTCGTGAAAGAAAACAAGGTCCTCGGCGTCTTCATCGACTTGTACGTGCTCAACCACTCCGGCAACCTCATCGACGCGGCGGCGCTGGCCGCCATGGCGGCGCTCAACAAGGCACGCCTCCCGAAAATAGAGGACGACAAAATCGTTTACGGCGAATACACCGGCCAACTCCCGATTGCGCGAAGCGTCGTAACCACGACCTTCGAAAAAATCGAGGGGCAAATCATCTTGGACGCCAACGACCACGAGGAGGTCGCCAGCGAGGCGCGCTTCACGCTGGGGACCGGCGACGGAGACAAATTCGCTTCGGCCCAGAAATCGGGTAACGGCGGTTTCACCCGCGGCGAATTCGAGTACTTGCTCGACACGGCCCTGGAAAAAGGCCGCGAACTCAGAAAACTCGTGTAGGTGAAAAAAATGGTTTCAAGGTACGGAGTAAAAATCCGCAAACGCGAAGGAAAAATACTGGAAAAAATGCGTGCCAGGCACGCCTGCCCGAAATGCGGCAAGAAAAGCGTTTCACGCAAGGGCACCGCGCAATGGCACTGCAAGTCGTGCAACGCAACCTTCACGGGCGGCGCTTACGAACCCAAGACCCAGGCGGGCAACGAAGCCGAGAGGGCGCTCGCGCGCGTGAACCAGTAAAATGGGTTTCGCGTCCTTTGAATGCGGCCTGCCCGACGCCTCGTGTTCAATCAGGTTGGAGGGCGAACAGGCGTTGCAGCCGGCGCGCCTCGTCAAAACCGCGCGCGACGCCTGCTGGGCGAGCCAGTTTCATTACGCGCCAATTGACCGCGAGGCAATAAGGAAACTCGTGGAACCCGTCAAAAGCTTTGACGGAATGCTGGACGCACTTCCCTTTGTCAAGCCGCGCTCCTTAAAGAACGAGTTGGAGGGCTTCGCAAAAACGCCGGAGGAATACGCCGGCAAAGGCGACTTCCGCGACTTCGCAGTGTCCTGCTACCTTTACGAAAAATTCGCGCCCGCCTTCGACATCTCGGTTCCCCGCGAAAAAACCGTTTTCAATGGGGCGCGCCTCGCCGCGGACGCGGGAAACTGGCGCATCGTCAAAAAGGCGTTGGCTGGCGTGAAACCCGAGGAAACCCTGGCCGGGCTCGTCGGCATCTTTAACTCGTCCCTCAAGAAACTCCTGGAATTGGAGGGCGTGCAAGCCGACGCCCTCGTAAAAAAGCAGTTCAAACGCAAATCGTTTTCGTCGCTCAAGCCGTTCATGGAATCACTGCCCGAAAGCAGCGCGCTCGCGCGCGAGTGCCTGGCGTTGAAGGGTTTTGAGGCAAGCGGCGCCGCGCCCTTTGTCTTGGTTGAAACAATTAACGCGTGCTACCCGCAGTTCAAGATACCCAAGCC